>DAONFN010000013.1:0-18269 GCA_035403625.1 Bacteroidales bacterium | reverse complement strand
ACTCCCATAAGCCGCTGCAATTCCGGTAATCTCGGCGGCCATCCCGTTGACGACACCGGAGAGGATTGAATCGTCGGTGGAGTCGCCGGCCAGCCCGACCGGTTCCCGGAAAGATAATAACGGCAACCGGTCGGTAAAAGTATGCAGCGCCCGGAAACGCATCTGCATCCCCGGCGAGATGGACCCGCCGATGTATTCGCCTGCAGCGTTCACGAAATCGAAGGTGAGCGCCGTCCCGGCTGTTATGACCAGCACATCGCGGCTGGGGAAAAGCGAAGCCCCTCCCACGGCTGCCGCCAGCCGGTCCTTGCCCAGGCTCGACGGGGTTGTGTACCGGTTGATGACCGGTACCGGTGTGTTTTCGTCGAGACGGATAAAAAATGTCCGGGATGAAAGGATCTTTCCGATCTCCTCTGGGAGTGTGATCACCGAAGAGAGGATGGATGCGTCGATGCCCGGATATTCGCCGAGGAATCGCACCAGTTCTTCCGGGGACAAGCCGGCAAGGTCCTGTTCGAGAACGGTTTCTTCCCCTTCGAAGAGGGCCAGTTTAACCCGGGTGTTGCCGAAGTCGAGGACGAGTTCCATAGGTATGGGATGATCAGTAGGGGGATCCTTCCCGGTTGATCGGGATGCCGGCTTTCAGTGCGATCATGATGGCTGTGATGACGATGACGGCGGTGAGGATCCATGGCCAGGCAGGACGGACAGGCTTTTCCGTTCGGTCGAAATGCAGGCTGTCGAACCTTGCTGCTCTGGAAGGGAGAGGAAGAAGCAGGAACAGCAGAGCGAAATTAAGCAGCACCAGCGAAGGGTCGAATTTCGGGATCTGCAGAAGAATGGTCACGGCGGTGCCAATGGCAAACGGGAACAGAGCCTGGCTGAAGATGAAGGGAAGACGGTTGCGGTCGGTCAGGTCGTTAAGGTACATCCGGGCTGAATAGAAGAATTGGGCCGCGAAAACATAGCCGATGGTGATCAGGCTGATGAAGGCTACCCCGGCGAAGAAAAGTTCGAAAAGGTCGTTGTTGAACGCATACCAGATCACGTAGCCGAAGCGGCGGTGGAACAGGAAGGCATAGAGCATGCCGCTGAAGAAATAAGTGAGGGCGTTGTAGAGGGTCCAAAGCAGGAAAAGGCGCACCGTCCATGAAAGCTTCCGGCTCCTGCGATGGTTTGCCGATGCCGGTTCATCGCCATGGAGCCGTTTGACCTGTTTCTCGAGTTCGCGTTTCCGCATTTCGCGGTGATGCCGGTGCCGTTGTTTCCGGGTGAAGTAGCGCAGCCGGTGAAAGAATGCAGGCCGCTTCATTTTCCCGATGAAGGGGAGTGAACAGAGCACCGCCCCGATCAGGGCGAAGAGGGCGGGAAGGGAAAAGACGGTGATCACCATCTCCTCGGTCCAGTTCCAATAACGGATCTGAAAATCGACCATCGTATAAAACAGCGTCGTGCTGATGCCTGAAATCCAGGCTGCAAACCCGGTGACCAGATGAGTGAGGAAATGGACGAGGAAAAACGAAAGGAGGAAAAGTACCGTTGAATTCAGGGTGATAACCAGGTACCGGCGGCTGAACAGAATGCCGTATTTTTCCCGTTTCCTGCGAAAGAAATGCCGTACCTGCACCCTTACCGGGGGAAGGTGCGGTCCCTGCCGGCGCCGGGGTTTCGGCCGGAAGCCCTCCTCCTTCACCCTTCGGAACCAGTGCCGGATCTGACGCACCAGCGACGGCCTGTGTGGGCGGTACCCGTGGTGGCGGTGTTCGTCGCGTATCCGGCGGAATTCCTGCCGGAGCGATCTCCGGATCCGTTTCAGCAAAGGCGTCCTGTGGCGGGGCATGGGTTACAGTTATCCGGGCAAATATACAGAAACTTCCCTAAAATAAGCCTTTCGCAAGGAGGCAGGGACCTTCCCCGGAGGCGTAAATTTCACTATTTTTGTGCCTAAATCCTGACAAACATGAAATTCATCACCACGTCCAGCCTACTGATTATCATGGCCTTGATAATACCGTTTCCCGGATGCTCCCAGCGCCTCACCACGGAATTCCCTTCCCGGGGCAAGGTCGCATGGCCCATGACGGCGGCCGATGAAAAAATGCTGGATTCGATCCAGTACCGCACCTTTCTCTTCTTTCTCCATGAACACCAGCCGGAGACAGGGATCGTGAAAGACCGTTCCACGCCCGCCTCTCCGGCCAGCATCGCGGCTACCGGTTTCGGGATCCCCGTATTTGCCATCGGGGCGGAGCACCAATGGATCACCCGCGAAAAGGCGGCAGAGATCACGCTCAGGATCCTTCGATTTTTCTGGCGGTCGCCCCAGGATACAAATCCAAATGGGGTCGGGTACAAAGGTTTTTACTATCATTTCCTGAAGATGGACACCGGAACCCGCGAGTGGAATTGCGAACTCTCATCGGTAGATACGGGAATCCTGATGATGGGGGTCATCTTTGCACGAAATTATTATAACCGGGACGATGAAACGGAGAAAGAGATCCGGGATCTCGCAGCCAAACTCCTTGCCCGGATTGAATGGAATTTCATGGTGCTGCCCGCAAAGAGCCAATATGCACACACCCTGTCCATGTCGTGGTCGCCCGAACACGGGGTACAGGATTACGGATGGTGCGGTTACAACGAAGCCCTTTTTCTTTATATCCTCGCGGCCGGCAGCGGGATGGAACAAGCGCAGCAAAGCTACCAGGCCTGGCTGAGCACCTATAAATGGTACACGCCTTACCCGGGACTTTCGCATGTAGCTTTCCCGCCGCTTTTCGGGCACCAGTTCTCCCCGGCCTTCCTTGAACTGCGCGGTGTGGCCGATTCCTACATGCGGGAGAAAGGGATCGATTATTTTGAGAACAGCCGCCGCGCCACCCTCGTGCAGCAACGGTATGCCGCTGACAATCCGGGCGGATGGACGGGCTACGATTCGCTCTGCTGGGGCATTACGGCCTGCGATGGTCCGGGCGGTAAATACAATACCGGGAACCGGAAGTTCGAAGGATATGCAGGCAGGGGCACCAGCGGCCCGGGGTACAACTATTTCGACGACGGCACCCTGGCTCCCTATGCCGTGCTCTCTTCCCTCCCGTTTGCACCGGACCTGGTGCTGCGCACGATCCGTACGATGAACGACCGGTACGGATCGCGGATCTGGGGAAAATATGGCTATTACGACTCGTTCAATCTCACAGCCAACTGGGTCGATACCGATTTCCTGGGCATCGACGAAGGCCCGATGATGATCATGATCGAGAATTTCAGGACCGGCCTGGTATGGAACTACGAGATGAATGATCCGATCATACAGAAGGGAATGAAAATCCTGGGGTTTGAGACCGTTAAACAATAAGATCCGTTTCAGCCTCATTATGCGAAAAAGTGGCATTTCCACGGATGATTCCCTTCAGTTGTTCGTTAGACCATTCATCTTTAATTGATTGAAATGCAAATGAATGTATACTTCGGATGGTCAGATTTGCAAGAATTTGCAAACCTGATCGCTCAGTATAAATTTGAACATATATGACAAAAGAAACTGCAATAAAACTATTTAACCAAACTCAGGTTCGATGTCATTGGGACAGCGATCAGGAGAAGTGGTATTTTGCAATTGTTGATGTCCTTAAAGTTCTTACGGAGAGTATTGACCCACAGGCTTATTGGCGAAAGTTAAAGGAGCGGTTGAAAAAGGAAGGAAATGAAACCGTGACAAATTGTCACGGTTTGAAAATGATCGCTGCAGACCGGAGAATGCGGATGACAGATGTTGCTGATACTGAACAATTATTCCGACTTATCCAATCGGTGCCTTCTCCCAAAGCTGAACCATTTAAAATATGGCTGGCAAAAATTGGCTCGGAACGTATTGATGAAATTGAAGATCCTGAAAGGGGGATTGACCGGCTGATGGAAACTTATTTAAAAAAGGGATATTCTAAGGAATGGATCAATCAGCGCCTTAAAAGTATTGAAGTTAGAAAAGAGCTGACCGACGAATGGGAGAACCGGGGTGTGAAAAAAGGCCAGGAGTTTGCCATACTTACCGATGAAATTACTAAAGCATGGAGTGGATTTTCAACAAAGCAATACAAGCGATTCAAAGACCTGAAGACTGAAAATTTACGCGACCACATGTCGAACCTTGAGTTGGTTTTAAACATGCTGGCAGAGGCCACTACAACAGAAATTTCAAAAGAAAAAAAGCCGGCAGGTTTAATAAATAATCGGAAAATTGCAAGACAGGGAGGAAAAATAGCAGGAGATACACGTAGAGCAATCGAAGAAAAATCCGGAAAGAGAATAGTTACCCGCCAAAATGCCAAACAATTAGCATCCGGAAGAAGCAAGAGAATCGAAGGAGAAACGGGAGGTTGATTAAAAACAACCCACCGGCATTAGTGAAAATGATCAAATTTAAATGTGAGGGTTGAAGTCTGATGTCTCTGACCTGATTGGCAAAAGGATACATTGGAACCTGCAGGAGAAAGGAGAGTTTTGAACACAGACTATATGCATATGAGCCTTGGAAAAACATGTGGTTTATGGATCGCGTTACTGCTGATCCCCTTCATTTCCGCGAGAGCCCAGATGCGGATGCTGGATGCATTCAACTCGAAAGAGGGATGGTCGTTTATCCGGTCCGACGGGGTGGAACTGGGCCTGGCCTCCGATCAGGGGATCGATGGAGCCTGCATCCGTTTCGACTGCCACCTCACCACCGGCACGGGGTACGGTGGGATTCAGAAGCTCTTCCCGGTCGATCTTCCCGATAATTATGAATTCACCTTTTACCTGAAAGCAGAATCTCCGACCAATAACCTGGAAATCAAATTTATCGACAGTACCGGCAACAATGTCTGGTGGGTGATCAACCGGAATTACGATTTTCCCCGGGAGTGGAAAAAGATCCGCATTAAAAAGCGGCATATCAGCTTTGCGTGGGGACCTGCTGAAGATCATAACCTGAAGCGGATCGACCGGATCGAATTCACCGTCTCCTCGGCGGTGGGCGGCAAGGGAACCCTCTGGATCGACGATCTGACGTTCGAGCCCCTCCCGCCGGAGACCGACCACTATCCCTCCCCCTTTCTTTCAGCCGGCGCATCGCAGAAGGATCATGCTGCCGGACTGGCGATGGACGGATCGGAAAAGACTTTCTGGCAGAGCCTTCCCGGCGAAAAGCAGCACCTGCAGATCGATTTCAGAGGACGCAGGGAGTTCGGCGGGCTCGCGATCCGCTGGCAGCCGGGACTGGCAGCCGGGAAATTCAGGGTGTTGCTGTCCGGCGACGGGAAACAGTGGGAAACCGCCTATGATGTGCCGGTCAACCGCGACGATGTCAGCTTTATACGTCTTCCCGAAGCGGAGGCGGCCTTCCTGAAGCTCGACCTGCTTGCTCCGCAATCGGGAAATGCTTATGGCATCGGGGAGATATCCATCCTGCCGGCGAAAAGCGGCACCACCGCTAACGACTTCCTGATCTGGTGCGCCAAAAATTCACCGGAAGGGAATTACCCACGTTATTTCAGCGAGCAGGCTTCTTTCTGGACTCTCACCGGGGTAAATAACGATGTAAAGGAAGCCCTGATCAACGAAGACGGGATGGTGGAGGCGGAAAAAGCCCGCTTTTCCATAGAGCCTGTCGTGATGGCCGGCCAGTCGCTGCTGACGTGGAACCGCAGCCAGGCAACCCAGTCTCTGGGATTGCCCGGCAGCAAGGGCGATTTTGAATTTCTGCCCGCAGTCACCCGGCATTTTGAGAACAACGTCGATTTCACCACGGGCATTTCAGCCGTGGGAGAGGCGAACCGCAATTCCCGGCTCCAGATATCCTACTTTTTCAACAATACCTCGGACGCAGCGACGGAGTTCGATCTTTACCTGCTGATCCGGCCGTTCCAGGTAAATCCGTACTACCAGTTCCTGAACCTCACGGGCGGGGCGGGAAAGATCAACACCATCCGCGAAGAGAACGGCATGATCGCCGTCGATGACCAGGTGATCATTTCCGGGAGGAAATACGATGCGTTCGGGGCGCACACATGGGACGAAGGAAACCCGGCCGATTTCATCCGGGCGGGGAAGATGCCGCCTTCCGTCTATGCCACCGACCCGAACGGCCTGGCGGGAGGCATCCTGAAGTACACGATCCGGCTGGCGCCCCGCGAGCAGACCCGTTTTTTCGTGGTGGTGCCTTTTTACGGCAGGAATTCCGTCGACCCGGCAAAATGTGTGGCGGACGCGGCGGGGGATGAGGAAAGGTCGATCGCCTTCTGGCGCGATAAAGTCAGCCATGTCCGGTTCAACCTCCCTCCAACGGCCCAAAAGATCATCGACACCTACCGGTCGAACCTGGCGTACATCCTGGTCAACCGCGACCGCGTGGGGATCCAGCCCGGTTCCCGTTCGTACGAGCGCAGCTGGATACGCGACGGGGCCCTGACCTCCTCGGCCCTGCTGAAATCGGGGATCGTACCCGAAGTACGCGACTTCATCGACTGGTACACCTCCTACCAGTTTGAAAGCGGGAAGGTGCCCTGTGTGGTCGATTCGCGCGGCCCCGACCCGGTTCCGGAGAACGACAGCCACGGGGAGATGATCTACCTGATCCGCGAATACTTCAACTTTACCCAGGACACCGCCTTCCTCCGGTCGAAAAACCCCCATGTCCTGAAGGCGGTGGAGTACATCGAAAAGCTTGTGGCAGAGCAGAAGACAGACCGTTACCGCAATGGCAACGACAGTCTCCGGTCGTGCTTCGGCCTGGTCACCGAATCGATCAGCCACGAAGGTTACAGTGCCAGGCCCATGCATTCGTACTGGGATGATTTCTTCACGCTTAAAGGGTTGAAGGATGCGGCAGAGATACAGAAAATACTGGGGGAAGAGGAAAATTACCGGCGGATCGCGAAAGTGAGGGACACCTTTAAGGAGGACCTCTATAACTCGATCCGGCTGACGATGGAGCGGAAGAAGATCGACTACATTCCCGGGTGCGCCGAACTGGGCGATTTCGACGCCACCTCCACCACCATCGCGCTGACGCCCTGCAACGAGCTGATCAACCTTCCGAAACCCCAGGTGTACAACACCTTCGACCGCTACTACTCGTTTTTCCGCAACCGCCGCGACGGTACGATCGCCTGGGAAAACTACACCCCTTACGAGAACCGGCTGATCGGATCGTTCATCACCCTCGACCAGCCGGACCGGGCGCACGACCTGATCGCGTTCTTTCTTGGCGACCAGCGCCCGCAGGGATGGAACCACTGGGCCGAAGTGGTCTGGAGAGATTCCCGCACCCCGCGGTACATCGGCGATATGCCGCACACCTGGGTGGGGAGCGATTTCATCAATGCTATCCGGGCGATGTTCGTTTATGAGAATGAATACGACCGATCGCTGGTGCTGGGTTCCGCCCTGTACCAGGACTGGATCGACGTACCCGGGGGCATGTCGGTCGAACATCTTCCCACCTATTACGGGGAGATATCGTATTTCATCACGAAGGATCAGAACCGTTATACCTTTTCCGTCAGGGGAGACCTGCATCTTCCGGAGAACGGGATCCGGATCCGCAACTTCAACGGTGCGCGAATACCGTCGAAGGTGACCGTCAACGGGAAAGAGATCAGCGGCTTTTCCGGGAAGGAGATCCCCGTCACAACCTGTCCCGCGGAGGTTGTGATCACGTATTAACCTTTTATCCAAACACTGCGTGAAAGAAGAAACACCTGCACAGGGTCGCACGAGGCCCGAAGACAAGATCCCGTTTGCCATCCTGGCCGCTTACGGTTCTGGAGGGATCATTCCGATCGCGTTGTTCAACATAGCCGGGATCCTGGTGGGGCTGATGGGGAATATCAGCCTTGGGCTGAGCGCTTTCTGGCTGGGATTCATCCTGATCATTCCACGATTGTGGGACGCTCTCTCCGACCCGGTGATCGGGCATCTCTCCGACAACACGCGCACCCGCTGGGGGCGTCGTCGTCCCTTCCTGCTGATCGGCGGTTTACTGGTGGCGGTGATGTTCGTGGTGATGTGGTGGATCCCCAAGGGAGAAACGGTCCGGGGCATTTTCCCAACCGAGACAGGGTATCAGGCCTTCCAGCTCTCCTACATCCTGGTCACGCTGCTGCTCTTCTTCACGGCGGTGAACATCTTCGAGATCCCCCACGGCGCGCTGGGCATGGAGCTTACAACCGATTACCATGAACGTACCCGCCTCTTCAGTGCCAAAAGTTTTGTGGGCAACCTGTTTGCCATGAGCACCCCCTGGCTGTTCAAGCTGGCCAGCATGGAGGTGTTTCGCGGGACCGGCGGCAACGAAGCCGACGGGATGCGATATGTCTCCCTGATGATCGCTGCGATCATCGTCCCCCTTGCCATCTGGTGGTTCTTCCGGCTCCGCGAGCCGGGATTTGTAAGGGCGGCGAAACATGAAAAGACCTCTTTCTGGAAGGATATGAAACTGGTGGCCACCCACCGGAATTTCGTGATGCTGACCCTCACTATCTTCACGCTGGCTATGGGGTTCAACTTCGTACAGTTGCTCGGGTCCTACATACCCATCTTTTACGTGTTCGGCGGCGACAAAGAGGCCGGGGCCACCATGCTTGGCATCAATGGCACCATCTGGGCCATCACCGGGGTACTGGCCGTATTCCCGCTGAACTGGATCAGCCCGAGGCTGGGAAAGCGCAAAACACTGGTCATCGCCATCACCCTGATGTGCCTGGCCCAGCTCTCCAAGATCGTTTGCTACAACCCTTCCCTGCCGTACCTGATCATCATCCCGACGATGCTGCTTTCGGCCGGTATGCTTTTCTTTTTCACGCTGGGCTCTTCCATGGTGGGGGATATCTGCGATGAGGATGAACTGAAAACCGGATACCGGTCGGAGGGGAGTTTTTACTCTATTTTCTGGTGGTTCATCAAAATGGGAACGGCGCTTTCGAGCTTTGTGGCCGGCGCACTCATCGTCCTCACCCTGTTCGATGAAAGCCAGGTCACCAAAGTCGATGCCTTGCAGGGAAGCGTCAGGGAGCTTCGCAGCGAAGTGAATGCCGCGATACCGGGTGTTCCGGATGCCGCCCGTCTTCACCCCCTGATCGGAAAGGCCCGGACCCGGGCGGGAGCGTTGCTGGCACACTTTGAAGTCAAAGCGAAAAACGGCGGACGAAACAGCAGTCATTACCGCGAACTTGCCCGCGATATCACCGATCTGCGAAAGGGATTGGACAACATGAGCGCCGCGGTGGGCGCCGGGGCGCTGGACAGGGAGCTGATCCGCATCGAACAGGACCTGCCCCGCCTCACACAGCAAACGCCCTTCACCCTGCTGATGATGCGGATCGTGGAGATCGGGTTGCCGGTGCTGCTGAGCCTTTTCTCCCTCTTTTTCATCCTGCGGTACTCCCTCACGGAGGCCAGGAGTCACGAGATCAAAGACCTGCTCAGGGCGCGCCATGACGCAAACAATGGTGGACAAACAGAATTGACTTAACGAAGAGAAAAACCGGTTGACGCAGATGATCCGTAATTCGGCAAAGCATTTCCAGGTTCGGGGAGAGAATTTCTATCTCGACGGCAAAAAATCGTTCCTGCTTTCCGGGGAGATACACTATTTCAGGATCCGGCGGGAACTCTGGGAAAAGCACCTCGATGCCGCCCTCGACGCGGGGCTGACCACCGTCAGCACCTATGTGCCGTGGGCCTGGCACGAATATGAGGAGGGAGTGTTCGATTTTGAAGGAATCTCATGCCCGGAAAGGAATCTGACCGGCTGGCTGTCGATGTGCCGGCAGCGGGGGCTGAACGCAATCGTCAAGCCGGGGCCCTTCATCCTGGCCGAATACCGTGGGGCGGGTCTGCCCGACTGGTTCATGGACCGCTGCCGGGAGAAGGTGAAAATGCGCACCTCCGGAGGAAAGATCGTGGCCAGTGACGGGGTGAGCCTGTTCAACCGTGAGTACCTGGAGAAGGTGACACGATGGTATGACCGGGTGATGCCGTTGATCCGCGACCACCGGCCGGAGAACGGCGGACCGGTGATCCTGATGCAGGTGTGCAACGAGATCGGCGTCTTTTCCTGGCTGGCGCGACAAGCTGATTACGGGAATGCGGTGAAGGAACGATTCGTGACCTTCCTGGAGGATGAATTTTCTTCGGTCGAAGCGTTAAACCGGTTGTGGGGGACGGATTACCAGCGGTTCGACCAGGTGGAACTACCTCCCGACGGAACCCGGCCGTATGCATCCTCCGCCGACCGGGCACGCGATGTTCACTGGCATCGTTTCTGGAGAAAATATTATGCAGCATACCTGGAGATGCTGACCCGGATGGTCCGAGAGCGCGGCGTGACGGTGCCGGTTTACCATAACCTTCCCGGCTGGATCTATGGCCACGGCTATGAATTTCCGGTCAATATCACCATGTACGACGAACTTTTCGGCGATAAAAGCGAGCTCATGTTCGGGGTCGATCATATCCCGGAATTTCTCTCCCACCGGAATATGCACGACGACCGGATCATCAACGACATCGTACGCGCCATGCAGGGACCGAAACCGCTCTTTGCCGCTGAGTTCCAGTGCGGATCACGCGAATACCACGTGGTGACCAACCCCCGCGAATCTGAACTTTTTTACAAGGCCAGTCTCGCCCACGGGCTCACGGGATGGAACTATTACATGTTTTCGCAGGGGAGAAACCCGGAGCGGAAAGGGTATTCGGGGAGCACTTTCTACTGGTTTAACCCGCTGACGGCCGAAGGGGAGCGCACTTCCCTCTTCGCGACGGTGAAACGGATGAACCGGCTGATAGGAACGGCAGAGGAGATCATCACGGAAGCCCGCCGGAGAGCGGAGATCTGCGTTCTGTTTTATCCCCCTTACTATGCCACCGAACTGGAACGTCCCGAAACAGGATCCTGGGGGCTAACCTTCGTGCCATCCTCCATTCGCCGGCCGGCCTATTTCGACGGACTGCTCAAAGCCCTGCAGGTGCTCAACATCGAATACGACATGGCCGACCTGGCGCAGTGTGATGCGGAATCGCTGAAACCCTACCGCCAGGTGTGGGCTTTCTGTACCGACGAGATGGATGTGAACCACCAGGCCACGCTGGCCGGCTATTCCCGCAGCGGAGGGAACCTGGTGATCTTCCCCTTCCTGTCCGACCGCACCCTGGCGCAGGAACCCTGCACCCTCCTTCGCGATGCCATCGGGATCCGTTCTTCGGGCATCGAGACCATCGATTCACCCCTGATCGACATCCTCGGTTTCCGCGACATCAAATGCGCCAACCCGCTGATCGTCTATCCGGACGAGTCGCTGAAAGGAGCGGAGATCATCGCCCGCACGCTGAACGGATCAGCCTGCGGATTCACCCTGCCCCTGGGCGATGGCAGCGTGACCCACCTCGGCACCTGGATTGGCTTCGACACCGAAGGACACAAGCCGGTGTATGAGGCTCTGGTCGCGCGGTCGGAAGCTGTCCTGCGAAGAGCCTCTTCCGGCAATGAATTCATCACCGTCAGGGAACGATTTACCTTAGGTGGCTGCGCACTTCTTTTTATCGGCAACTATTACAACGAAGAGCAGGTGGGGAAGGTGACCTACACCCACCCGGAAAGTTCTGAGGAGATCTCCCTGCCATATTCCGGAGGAGCGATCGTTTGGCCCGCCCTGTACGCGGTTGTTACGCCTGTAGGACGGGAAGTGACCCCCGGACTGAAGATCCTCCATTCCACCTCCGATATCCTGGAGATCCGCACGGAAGGAGAAAATGCGGAACTGGTGCTGTACGGCGACCGCGACCTGGCCGGTGAGATCGTGTTCGAGGGGCCGGCCGCCACCGGGAACCTGAAAGCGGTACTTGACGACGAAAACCTCACCCCGCTGCATAAAGATGGAAGAACGGTATTTCATTACAGCCACAAGCACCATAAAGAAATGCTCCTCCGGATTTTTTAAACTGCCCCGTGCCCCTGTGGTTTCCGACAGCCTGCGGTAAGCGTTTGGCTTTTCATACGGTTGCACGGAGAACACCCAGGGGGACCCGGATCAAACAAAGAGGCTATGATAATTTCGAATTCACAGGGATTGCGTGTTGAGTTCATGGAGAATGGCGCGGTGAAGAGTATCACCGCCGGACCGGTCCGGATCAGCATGAAAGAGGCAACGCCCTTTTCGCGGTACGGTCCGAATCTCTATCTAAGAAAACGGACAGATCCCTTTGGATTCACGCCGCTGCTGGGTCCCGGTTCCTCGGGCCGGTTTTCCGTTTCGGGCCATTTGTTTGCCTCCATCGGCACCTGGGAAGGTCTGGAGTACAAGGTAATCCTGGAACTTTCAACCCGGGAAACAGCCTGGCAATGGCGTGTGACAGTGGTGAACCGGACGGAGTTGCCGGTGGAACTCGACCTTTTCTGCATCCAGGATGCAGGATTGAAGCCGGTTACCGAAGGTTCGATCAACGAATATTACGTCAGCCAGTACCTGGAGAAGAGAATTCTGCACGACAACGGGCATGGGGCGGTGATCTGCTGCCGGCAAAATATGCAGGGGCCGACGGGTCATCCCTGGCTGATGATGGCCAGCGCCGGAAGGACGGTCGCGGCCAGTGCCGACGGGATGCAATGGTACGGTAAAAGCTACCGGGAAACCGGGAAACCCGAAGGATTGTTTCACGATGTGCTTTCGGGGGAGTACGCCGGCGAATCGACCGTTCTGGCCCTACAGGAAATGCCGTTCGTGCTGGCTCCCGGCGAAAGCCATGATTTCGCATTTGCCGGATTGTTCCTCCCCGATCACCCGGAAGCCACCTCCGAAGCCGACCTGGGGAGGGTTCCCGGGCTGATGGCCGCGTTTGACAGGGTGGACGGACAGGCTCCCGCCGATACTCCCCGTGAACCGGTCAGAAGTCTTTTCGATGCTGCAACCTTTCTCCCGGTTGACGACCTCGATGATGCTGATCTGACGCATTTTTTCGGTCCGGAAAGACGCCATGTAGAATATCAGGACAACCGGTTGCTCTCCTTCTTTTATAAGGAGAATAATCATGTGGTAATGAAAGAGAAGGAGATCCTGGCCGACCGGCCGCACGGACACATCATCCGGGCAAAGGATGGATGCACACCCGATGAAGCGATGGTGTCGTCCACCTGTTTCGCGACCGGGGTGTTCAATTCCCACCTGACCCAGGGCAACACGAACTTCAGCACGCTTCTTTCGGTATGCTCCGCACAGTTCAACCAGGCGCCGGAAACCGGACAACGGATCATCGTGGGAACCGGCGGCAAGTATTATCTGCTGGGCCTGCCTTCGGCATTCGAGATGGGACTCAACCATTGCCGGTGGATCTACCGGTCGGGCGACCGGCTCTTCCAGGTGCGGACCTGGGCGTCGGTTAAGACACCCGTAGTGAATTTCGATTTCCGGGTCCTGGAAGGAGAGCCGGTGGACCTGTTCATTACACATGACTTCGATCCCCTGAACGGATGGAAGGTAGTAACGGGTGGGGATGACCGGACGTTCCTGGCCCTCCCGGACCCCGGCAGCATGGTCGCCGGAAAGTTCCCGGAAGCCAGGTTCCGCCTGGAAATTCAACCTCTTCCGGGAAACATCACGGCGGGGAGTGACGATCTATTATCCCCCGGAGGGAAGGGGCCCGGATCTTCGCTGTTCGTGCTCTTGGTGAAAGAAACGCTTTCATTCGGAATGAAATTCACGGGCGAAGTTCCCGGGAATTTCCCGGATACGGAAAAACCTGAAGACGGGGACCGGTGGGAGAGCGATAACCGCGAAGCCCGGGATGCTTGGAAAGAGCTTTCGCTCGGACTGGTCATCGACAGCCCGGACCCGGCGATCGCCGTCATCCGCGAGATCCTTCCCTGGTTTGGAATGAATGCGCTCACTCATTTCCTGACCCCATACGGACTGGAGCAGTTCAGCGGTGCGGCCTGGGGTACGCGCGACGTAGCCCAGGGCCCGTTCGACCTGTTGCTTTCGATGGAAAAATATGCAGAGGCAAGGAAAGTGCTGCTGATCCTCTTTTCCAACCAGAACCCCGACGGGGGATGGCCGCAATGGTGGATGTTCGACAGCTTTTCCCACATCCGTGCCGACAGCGCACACGGAGATATCTTTTACTGGTGCCTCATGGCCCTGGCCAACTACATCCGGGTGACCGGCGATGCGGAAGTCCTCGGCGAAGTGCTGCCCTATTATCATGAAAAAGGCCCCGGTGAAGCGGAGAAAACGACCTTGAGCGAACATGCTGAACGGCTGATCCGGATGATCATCGGTTCGTTCATCCCGGGGACCGCGCTGGTGCCTTTCGGAGGCGGCGACTGGAACGATTCGCTGCAGCCGGTCAGCAAAGACCTTGCCCGGCGGATGATCTCCAGTTGGACCGTGGAGATGAACTTCCAGGCCTTTGATCAGTTCCGCCGGGTATATGAATCGGTTGGCCGGAAGGACAGAGCCCTGGAGTTGCAGGAGGTTTGCAACCGCATCCGGGCCGACTTCAACCGGCACCTGGTCCGCAATGGCGTAGTGGCCGGTTACGGGCTTGTGGAGGAAGATGGCACCATCAGCGTGTTGCTTCACCCGGACGATGCTCGTACAGGTATCCATTACAGCCTGTTGCCGATGAACCGGGGAGTCATCAGTGGGATCTTTACCACGGAGCAGGCTGCGAATCATCGCACCGTAACTGATGAACATCTGAAAGGTCCCGACGGCGCCCGGCTGATGGACCGGCCGTTGCCCTACCGCGGCGGCATCCAGGTCATTTTCCAGCGTGCGGAGAGCAGCACCTTTTTCGGTCGTGAGATCGGGTTGATGTATGTGCACGAACACCTTCGATATGCCGAATCGCTGGCCCGGACGGGACGGGCCGGGGAGTTCCTGGCGGCCTTGCGGCAGGCGGTTCCGGTTCAGTACCGCGATGCGGTGCCCTGCGGAGACATCCGGCAATCGAATTGCTATTACAGCAGTTCCGACGTGGTTTTCCGGAACCGGTATGAAGCTGATGATCGGTACGATGAAATAATAAGGGGTAACCTGACACTACGGGGCGGCTGGCGTGTATATTCCAGCGGACCGGGGATCTTTACCGGCCTGGTGCTGATGCGTTTGCTCGGATTGCGTGTGGAATCGGAACAGATCGTCATTGACCCGGTGATGCCGCAAAAGCTCGACGGGTTGAGAGCTTCGCTGCGGCTGATGAAGTTCCCGGTGACCCTGGTTTACCGGGTAAAACTGGGTGAATTCAGTCCGCGGACGATTCTTTTGAACGGCAACCCGGTGACCTTTCGCTACGAGGAGAACCCCTATCGTGCCGGCGGAGCCATTATTCCGAAAGAGGATTTCACCCGGTTGCTGAATACCACAGCCAACCTCATCGAGATCGGGCTTTAACCGCCGGGTTCAATTATGGGACGACCCATTCCCGGTTATTCGGTTTTCACTTCCACCGACAGCCCTTCCGCCGAGCTGCCGCCGGCAAAAAGAACGAATTCGCCGGGCTCGCAATATTTCCGGAGATCAGGGTGATAAAAAGCAAGGTCATCGGAAGTAAGGGTGAACGTGATCCTCTCCGACTCCCCTTTTTTCAGGAAGACTTTCTGAAAACCGCGCAACTCCTTCACCGGGCGGGTGATGGTCGCGATCCTGTCGCGGACATAAAGCTGCACCGCCTCCTCACCATCGCGTGCACCGGTGTTGGCCACCCGTACCTGCACCGTGATCCTGTTACCAGTTACCGAGGCGGTCATCTCCGAGTAGCTAAACGTGGTGTAGGATAACCCGAACCCGAAGGGAAAAAGCGGGTCGTTCGCCTCGTCGAGGTACCGGGAGACATATTTCTCATCGGGATGGGCGGGATCCATCGGTCTTCCGGTAGGTTTGGCGTTGTAGAAGACCGGGACCTGTCCCTCCGACCGCGGGAAGCACATCGTAAGTTTCCCGGATGGGTTGACCTCGCCGAACAGCACGTCGGCGATCCCGTTGCCCGCCTCGGTGCCGCCCTGCCACGCTTCGAGCAGGGCAGGTACGACGGAAGCGAGCCGCGTCAACACCAGCGGCCGGCCGTTGAACAAAACGACCACGACCGGTTTCCCGGTTTGCACGATCCTTTCGGCAAGCTCTTCCTGCAACCCCGGCAAACCCAGGGAAGCCCGGCTGGCTGCCTCGCCACTCATATCCTCGCTCTCGCCCAGCGCCATCACCACGAAATCGGCCGCCATGGCCGCGGCCACAGCCGAATCGAACCCGCTCCGGCCGGTACCTTTTACGGAACAGCCGCGGGTAAACGTGACCTCAGTCCCATTCCCGGTACGGGTGCGGATCCCGTCGAGCAAGGTGACACACTCTTCAGCCCGACCCTGTCCCGACCAGCATCCCATCATATCGGCGCCGGAATTTCCCAGGGGTCCGATCACGGCGATCCTCCTTACAGTCGATGGGACCGGCAGGATATTTCCTTCATTCTTCAGCAGGACGCAGCTTTCGGCTGCGGATTGCCGGGCCAGCGCCCGTTTTTCTTTCGACAGGATCTCCGTTTTTTCACGCGAAGGGTCGCAACGCCGGTAGGGATCGTCGAATAACCCCAGCCGGAATTTGGCCTCCAGCACCCGGCGCACGGCCGAATCGATTACCGGAACGGATACCGCGTGATCAAGGACCAGCCGTTCCAGCGAACCCATATAGGCTCCGCTCATCATGTCCATGTCGAGCCCGGCAGAAATGGCTAACCGGGCCACCCCGGCCGTGTCGGCGGCCACTCCATGGTTCATCATCTCATTCACCGAGGTCCAGTCGGATACCACGAAACCTTCGAATCCCCACTCTTTTCTTAAAACATCGGTCAGCAGCCAGCGGTTGCCGGTGGCAGGCACCCCGTTGATCTCGTTGAACGACGACATCACGGATCCGGCGCCGGCATCCACCGCCGCCCGGTAGGGAGGCAGGTACCATTCGTACAGCGAAACGGGCGACAGATCCACGGTATGGTAATCGCGGCCTGCCTGCGCCGCTCCGTAGGCGGCATAATGTTTTACGCAGGCCATCAGCGTGTTGGCCAAGCGAAGGCCGGATCCCTGGAACCCCTTCACGCGTGCTTCCGCGATGCGGCATCCCAGCCAGGTGTCCTCCCCCGATCCTTCGGCCACCCGGCCCCAGCGGGGATCACGGGCCAGGTCGACCATCGGGGCGAACGTCCAGTTGAGCCCTGCCGCTGAGGCTTCCGAAGCGGCCGCCCGTTCAATCTGTTCGATCAGCGGCAAATCCCAGGTACATGCCTGCGCCAGTGGGATGGGATAGATCGTCCTGTAACCGTGTATCACGTCGAGACCGAACAACAACGGGATTTTCAGCCGCGATTCCTCCACCGCAATCCGCTGAATGGCCCTGATCGAATCGACTCCGACGGCATTGAAAACCCCGCCGGCCTTTCCCTCCCGGATGAGCTGCCGCAGGTTGAAGGTCCCGGCCGGCCCCGTCATTTCAAACCCCTGGGTGAAAAGGGAGAGCTGTCCAATCTTTTCGCCCAGCGTCATGGCGTGCATCAGCGACTCCAGTTTGTTCTTTTCGGCGGCCGAAAGTCCCCCGGATTCCGGCTGGCCGTGAGCATAAACAGGAACCGTCAGCCTGTACAGGAGAAGGATGAACAGGGGAAAGGTGGTCTTTTGCATTTTTTCGGATTGGAAGGAGGTCAATGGGAGAATCCCAGGGCATCCAGTCCCGCCGGGACTTCGGGACACGACATAAAAAGATCCCAAAGGAGTCCGCTCCGGTAATTCTCGATCATGCACACAATGGGACCCTGGTCGATGGCGAGGGTGGAACTGGCCCACCACCCTTCGGTTTCGTCAAATGCGTCGTAGAAACCGTACGGTCCGAACATGCGGTTGCCCAGAATGTAGTAATAATGATGCAGGGCCCTCATCGATTCCGCCGGGGTGTAAGGAAAGGCGGAAAGGGCTGCCGTCGGGGCGATCACCCCGAGGTCGTTGGTGGGCGAGTGCGCATTGTATCCCCAGGGATTGTCGCAGGCGGTAAGTCCCCAGCAATCGGTGCTGTAACCCAGAAATTTTTTGGGATTGGTGATGCAGTACTGCCGGTTGATCAGCGACTGATTCACGTTTTGCTGCCAGTAGTTTGCGTAAGCATCGGAGAGGTTTCTCGGGTCGAGGCCCAGAAAAGAATAGTGGGTGAAGAACAGGGGGCCGCCATAAGCCTCTCCCAGCGGCA
>DAONFN010000012.1:0-18430 GCA_035403625.1 Bacteroidales bacterium | reverse complement strand
AGATAGGCTGCGGCTGTACCCGCAAAGATGATAAAAAGGGCGGAATAGAAAAGCAGTCCGTGCAGGGAAACCGGACCATTTTTCCAGTAAACGGCAAATCTTTCCCTCCACGAACGGAGATGGCGGCGGTTTGAGACCCCGGAAGCATCATACAGAGATACCGGAACCGGGAGATATTCGTACCTGATCCCTTGCAGCAGGATCCGGTACACCTGGTCGAAATCACCGGCGATGGCATATCCGGAAGTGAAGGGAAATTCCCGGACCAGCCCGGTGCGGAAAAAGGCCGACTGGTGGCAGAATGGCATTCCTTTCCACCCCTCAACGGGTGTGTGTGCTTTTTGTAAAACGCGGAAGCGGGGATAAGCCGCAATGGCATCCCCGTAAACAATCCCGGCATCCCCGTGATCGCGGGCAAACATCTCCGAAAGAACAGAAGGACCTGTCAGAACATCACCGGCATTCAGGAACAGGACCCAGTCACCCGCCGCCAGGAGGGCTCCTTTGTTCATCGCATCATAGATTCCCGCGTCGGGTCCGGAGGTCCAGGAACTTATATGTCCGGAAAACCGCTCCAACTCCTTCAGGGTCCCGTCGGTGGAGCCCCCGTCGACAACCCGGAACTCCAGGCGGGGATAGTCCTGGGCGATCACGCTGCGGGCGGTCTTGCGGAAGCCTTCGGCATCGTTTAAAACGACCGTGACGATGGTGATGAGGGGTTGCATCCTGATCATTCGCTATTATTCGGTGGTGTCGAACACTTTCGCAAGCTCCCTTCCGGTGATACCGGTTTCGAAGTAAGCATCAAAAATGGCGCGGGCTTCCCGGCACCGCTCCGCGTAACCCTCTGTATCGCCGAGAAAATTCATGACGATGGTGGCAAACTCCCGGGGATCGTCGGTTACGGCAAACCGCCCCGCCAGTCCGGGAGGAAGTCCGCAAAGCCCCCGCGTAGTGCTGATCACCGGCACCCCGTATGACAACGACTCCACCAGTTTCACCTTCATTCCCGTTCCTTTATGCAGGGGATTGATGGCAAAACGGCACTGCGCGTAAACTTCTCCCGGATCAGCAATTTCCCCGAGCCGTGTCACTCCCGGAAGATCGGGCACATAGGTGGTCACCCGGCCTGCCACTGCCAGGGTGACCTCGGCGGGCAGAAGGGGGCGTACTTCCCGCATGAACCAGTTAATTCCCTCGATATTGTCGGGGTTGTCGAACCCGATGAACATCAGGTCCCATCTTTTGGGAACTTCCTGTAAAACAGGTCGGTCCATGAACACCGGGATATAAAAATAATCGGGCGATAGGGCATGTTTGGCAAAGAAATCCAGCTCCTCGTGCGACAGGCAAATCACCCGGTCGAACAGGTCGACGCGTGCGGTCTCCTCCCGGATGGTTCCGTCGGTCCAGCGCGATTCGGCAGTCCGCTCGCGTATCTTCCTGGAAATCAAATCCTCGATCGTTAACACCCGGAGTGTTTTTCCGGGCAGATCCTGCTTCACCAGGTTGGCCCAGTAGACATATCCGATCACGATATAATCATAGTGTTCCCGCTGCAGGATCTGCCGGAACATCCTGGCCATTCCCGGGAAGGCATAATCGGGAAGACGGTGATGCGGAACCCGGCTTTTTCCGGTCAGTTTTCCGGCCAGATCGCCGATCCATCCTGTCAAGCGTTGCCGGTGGTATCCCAACCGGAAGTCGTAGAGGAAAAGATTACGGATCAGTCCGCTCTCGTTCTGCCGGTCGAACGTGGTCCAGTCGCTGCCGAAATTTCGCAGGCCCAGCAGGTCGATGGTGAAGCCATGGTTTTTCATCCAGCTCACCAAAGTAAAATACCGCTGGTTGACTCCGCTGGTCCGCTCCAGGAAGTTGTGCGGAAAAACGACCAGGATCTTCCTGCCGGCCGTCATGATGCGGTTCCTCCTTCCATGACTGCCTTAGCGATCTCTTCCAGCCTGGCGGTTCCCCACTCCCGGTCGGGTTCGAGATAATTCCCTTCGGCCCATTCGTTCCACGACTTGATGATCACCATCCGGTGTTCCCGTTCTCCTTCAGACGCAAAGCGGATGGCGTCGCGCAGGTGGCGCCCAAAAAGCGCAGGGGTCGATCCCTGGAACACCATCCCCCGCTGGCCCGACCGCGGGGTGTTGTCCCAGTTCGGAACGATACAGGGGATGAAGTCACGGTTTGCGAAGCGGTCGTAGTGGTATGCTTTCAGGATCTCTTCGTATTGGATCACCAGCGGGAATCTCCGCAGGATATGCCGTTTGAACGAATTTTTATACGCCCGGAAGAGGTGCTCCTGGTAAGTGTCGATATAATGTCCCGGCATGTACACTGTCACACCGTCGAAACCATCGGCCCGGTAATCCCACGCCAGGTGGTTCACCCCAACGAAATAGATCCCTCCCAGGCCGTTGCGGATGGCCAGTCCGTTCCACAGTCCGGTGAATTCCCTGAGGTTGGGGAAGGTGGCCGGCTCGTAAACGAAAAACAGCGGGCGGTTCCCGATCCGGATGTACCTCCTGTCGCTGAACGCCGGCAGCAAGGTGTGGAAATGATCAATGTGGTCCTGTTTTCCCGGATATCGCTGTTCGATGAGGGTTCGCCCGTCGAGCCCGTGCCAGACACCGGTCCACGACTGGTTCGCCCAGGCCAGGCAAAAGGGGAAATCGGGTTTCCCGCTGCGGACTACCTCTTCAAAAGGCCGTTCCAGCAAGCGCTTCCCATCGCCAAACCAGTAATGCCAGTAAATGAATCCGCTGAGTCCGTGCTGCCGGGCCAGGTTCGCCTGCGCCTCCCTGCTCTCGGGTGAACGAAGGTCGTAAAAACCGAGATCGGCGGGCAGGTGCGGCTGACGGTGACCGGGAAAGAGCGGCTTCGCCCGGGTGGTGTTGGTCCATTCGGTAAACCCTTTGCCCCACCATGCATCATTTTCCGGGATTGGATGGAATTGAGGGAGGTAGAATGCCAGGAGGTTCACCATAGAAGCAAAGGTAAATGAATTTCTTTGCTTCGGGGGAAAGAAATCAAATGCTATCCAGCGGAAAACTCTCTTTAAATCTGACTCCTTTTCCCGACAGTTCTACGGTGCAGCATTCGTGGAACAGGTCGTGCTCGAAAAAGAGGACATATCCCTTTTCCGCGGCTTCGGTCATGAACTTCTCTTTTTCACTCAGTGTCAGCAGGGGCCGGGTATCGTAGCTCATCAGCCAGGGAAGGGGGATGTGGGCGGCCGATGGAAGGAGGTCGGCCATATACACGATCGTCTTATCCCGGTACCGGATGAAGGGGATCACCTGGCCGTCGGTGTGCCCGTCGAAGAGGCGCCAGCCGATGCCCGGGATCAGTTCGCCATCGCCGTCGATGAATCCGAGCCGGCCCGATTCGGCCATGGGCAGGATATTCTCCTTGAGGAAAGAGGCTTTTTCGCGGTTGTTCGGATGGGTCGCCCATTCCCACTGGCGCCGGCCGACATGGTACACCGCATTGGGAAAGGTCCGCTCGAAGGCGGTCCGGTCGCGGTTCCACCGGATCGCGCCGCCGGCATGATCGAAGTGCAGGTGCGTCAGGATGAGGTCGGTGATATCGCCGACGGTAAAGCCGTATTTCGCCAGCGATTTTTCCAGCGTATCGTCACCGTTGAGATGATAGTTCGCAAAAAACTTTTCGGCCTGCTTGTCGCCGATCCCGCAATCAATCAGGACCCGCCGGTCGCCTTCCACCACCAGGAGACACCTCATCGCCCAGTTGCAAAGATTATTTTCATCGCATGGATAGGCTTTGCTCCACAGCACTTTCGGTACTACGCCGAACATGGCGCCGCCGTCAAGCTTCAGGTTGCCTGTATGGATCGGATATAGTTGCATGATGGTTACCGTATTAAAATCAACGATCAAAAATCAAAGGAACAGATTGAATTAGCAAACCCGGATCATGTAACAATCCTTACCCTCGCAGTAGACAAGAAGTCCCCGTTTCTATTTTTAATCTTTGATCTTTGATCTTTCAAATGTATTCCTGAACCTGCATCTCCCCTTTC
The DNA here is from genome assembly GCA_035403625.1 of Bacteroidales bacterium. Taxonomy (GTDB): domain Bacteria; phylum Bacteroidota; class Bacteroidia; order Bacteroidales; family FEN-979; genus CAIVAT01. The sequence goes on along the minus strand of DAONFN010000012.1, from coordinate 14,382 downwards.
AGCACCCGGAGGGCGTTGCCGGCCATGGCCTGAAGTTCGTTATCGCCGGGATAGAGGAAAATGGGCGCAAATTTCTCTACGTGTTCGATGATGTGATTCACCACAAACTGGCTGTGGGCGATATCGCCGGTGATCAGGATCGCATCGGCCTCTCCTTTCAGTACGGCGAACATCTCGCCGATGCTCTTCGACACCTGGTAGGCCATCGCTTCCATGATCAGGCGGGCGTAACTGTCGCCGTTGTTGATGCGGGTCTCAATGTCGTCGATGTCGCGTGTGCCAAGGTAAGCGTTCACCCCGGCGCAATGCGTGAGCAGGCAGAGCATCTGGTCGAGGGTCTTCTCCCCGCTGAAACACATCCTGACAATGTCACCCAGCGGAAGAGATCCGCTGCGGACCATCGAGAAGGGGCCATCTCCTTCAAATCCCTGGTTGACATCGATCACCCTTCCGCGCCGATGGGCGCCTACCGTGGTTCCGTTGCCGATATGCGCCACGATCAGGTTCATCTCCTCGTATTTTCGCTTGTGGGTCTCCGCATGCATCTTGGCCACCGCCTTCTGGTTGAGAGCGTGGAAGATCGATTTGCGCTTGATCTCCGGGGCGCCCGTGATCCGTGCCAGTTCGTGAAATTCATCCACCACCGTCGGGTCGGCGATCAGGGCGATCGACCCCGGGACCACAGCGGCAATGGCATCTGCCAGCAACCCGGCGATGTTGATGATGTCGTCGCCGACCGGGCTGTGGAGAAGGTCCTGTTTCAGCACGTCATTGACGGCGTAAACCCCCGATTGCACCGGTTTGATGAGACCTCCCCGGGAGATGACGATCTTCATATCGTCGAGACCGAAATCGTTGTTCCGGATCTCGCGGAGCACTGAATCCCGGCGAAATTGCACCTGGTCATAGATCGAGTGAAAAGTGGATAGTTCCTCCGCCGAATGTCTCCGGCTGATCATGTAGAGCAACTTGTGGTTCTGGTAAATCGCGACCTGTGTCACGTAATCCTTGGGGTTTACGACCAGGATATTGAATGGGATCATGCGTATTCGGTTTTGGTTAACGTATTACATGCTTCTCCGGTACTGTCCGCCCACTTCGAAAAGGGCATCGGTGATCTGGCCGATGGAACAGTATTTGGTTGCCTCCATCAGGCTTTCAAAGATATTATTATTTTTTGATGCGGCCTCTTTCAGGTCCGCCAGCAATCCGGCCGATTTCTCCTGCCAGGTCCGGTGAAGGTGCTCCAGCATGGCGATCTGGTAGCGCTTTTCCTCCTCTGTGGCACGGATGACCTCTCCCGGTAGCACCGTCGGCGAACCTTTGCCGGAGATGAAGGTGTTGACCCCCATGATCGGGAGTTTGCCCGTGTGTTTCAGGGTTTCGTAGTAAAGGCTTTCCTCCTGGATCCGGCTGCGCTGATACATCGTTTCCATTGCGCCAGGCACCCCGCCCCGCTCCGAAAGCCGCTCAAACTCCATCATCACCGCTTCTTCCACCAGGTCGGTCAGCTCCTCGATGATGAAGGCCCCCTGGAGGGGGTTCTGGTTCTTCGCCAGCCCGAGTTCGTGGTTGATGATCAACTGGATGGCCATCGCCCGGCGGACCGACTCCTCCGTCGGTGTGGTGATCGCTTCGTCGTATGCGTTGGTATGCAACGAATTGCAGTTGTCGTAAAGGGCGTACAACGCCTGCAACGTCGTGCGGATATCATTGAAATCGATCTCCTGCGAATGGAGCGACCGGCCCGAAGTCTGGATGTGGTATTTCAGCATCTGCGAACGGGCGTCGGCTTTGTAGCGGAACTTCATCGCCTTGGCCCAGATCAGCCTGGCCACCCGGCCGATCACGGAATACTCGGGGTCGAGGCCGTTGGAGAAGAAGAAGGAAAGGTTGGGAGCGAATTGGTTGACATCCATCCCGCGGGACACGTAATATTCCACGTAGGTAAACCCGTTGGCCAATGTGAAAGCCAGTTGGGAGATCGGGTTGGCGCCCGCTTCGGCAATGTGGTAGCCGGAGATGGAGACGGAGTAAAAATTCCGTACCTGGTGGTCGATGAAGTATTCCTGGATGTCGCCCATCATCTTCAGGGCAAAGTCGATGGAAAAGATGCAGGTATTCTGCGCCTGGTCTTCTTTCAGGATATCGGCCTGGACCGTACCTCTCACGCTGGAGAGGGTCTCCTTTTTGATCCGGTCGTAAACATCGGGCGGAAGTACCTGGTCGCCTGTGACTCCCAGCAGCAGGAGACCCAGCCCATTGCTGCCCGGGGGAAGTTCACCCTGGTAATGGGGCCGGATGGTCCCGGCCTTTTTGAAAATGGCCTCGATCTTCTTCTCCGTTTCCGCCTCCAGTCCCTGGTCACGGATATATTTCTCGCATTGCTGGTCGATGGCTGCGTTCATGAAGTATCCCACCATGGCCGGTGCCGGACCGTTGATCGTCATCGACACGGAGGTGTTCGGGTCGGTCAGGTCAAACCCCGAATAGAGCTTCTTGGCATCGTCGAGGCAGGCGATCGATACTCCTGCATTGCCGATTTTCCCGTAAATATCGGGACGGGTGCCGGGATCAAATCCGTACAGGGTGACCGAGTCATAAGCGGTCGAGAGTCTTACGAACGGCATTCCGGCCGAGAGGTAGTGGAACCGCCGGTTTGTTCGTTCCGGACCGCCTTCCCCGGCAAACATGCGGGTCGGATCCTCTCCCTGCCGCTTGAAGGGGAATACGCCGGCGGCAAAAGGAAATTCGCCGGGAACATTTTCGCACAGGTTCCATTTCAGGATGTCTCCCCACCCCTCGTACCGGGGCAGGGAGATCTTCGGGATCCGGAGGTGCGAAAGTGATTCGGTATGGGTCTCGATGCGGATCTCCTTGTCCCGCACCCTGTAAGAATAGAATTCCTCCTTGTACGACTTTACCTTTTCTTTCCACCCTTTCAGGATATCGTGGTTCAGCGGATCGAGGTGCTTCAGCGTCCGTTCGTACAGCAGGTCCAGTTCGAGCAGCATGCCCGTCCGGTTGCACGGGGTCACCCCGGCGGGGTCGGCAACCCTGTCGGGGTGGTTGACCCCGTCGGGGTGGGTATTCCGCAACGCCTCGATGGTCTGCGCAATGCCGTATAACTGCTGGGCAACCTGCGCCTGCTCGACGGTCCAACGGTTGTACCCGCGCACGGTCTCGGCGATCTCGGCCAGGTAGCGCACCCGGGCCGGTGGGATGATGACAATCCTTCCCGACATTTCCGGGAGCGGCCCGGCCGACCCGGTGAATGTTCCCCCGGCCTTCGCGTCGAGCGTGCTGACCAGGGCATGGTAGAGTTCGTTCACCCCCGGGTCGTTGAACCGGGATGCCACCGTGCCGTAAACCGGCATCTCATCGGGCGAACGGTCGAATGCCCGGTGATTCCGCTGGTATTGCTTCTTCACATCATGCAAGGCATCCTGGGCGCCTCTTTTGTCGAACTTGTTGATCGCCACCAGGTCGGCAAAATCAAGCATGTCGATCTTTTCCAACTGGCTGGCCGCCCCGTACTCGGGAGTCATCACGTACAGGGTTACATCGCTGTGGTCCACAATCTCCGTATCCGACTGACCGATCCCCGAAGTTTCTACGATCACCAGGTCGAATCCCGCCACTTTGACGATGTTGATGGCATCGCGGACGTACTTCGACAGGGCGAGGTTCGACTGCCGGGTAGCCAGCGACCGCATATAAACACGCGGGTTGAAGATGGCGTTCATACGGATGCGGTCACCCAGCAGGGCCCCGCCTGTTTTTCGCTTGGAGGGGTCTACCGAGATAATAGCCATGGTCTTTCCCGGCTGGTCGGCCAGGAAGCGCCGCACGATCTCATCGACCAGGGAGGACTTGCCGGCGCCTCCCGTACCGGTGATCCCCAGCACGGGAATCTTTTTTCCGGCGGCCTCTGCCGTGATTTCAAGAAGCTGCTCCTGATGTTCTGCAGGGAAATTTTCCGCTGCCGAGATCATGCCGGCGATTTCCCGCAAGTCACGCAGGCGGATCTTTTCCAGGTCATATTTTTTCCGGTTCCCGATGGGAAAATCGCACTTTACCAGCAGGTCGTTGATCATCCCCTGGAGCGACATCTCACGGCCGTCGTCGGGAGAATAGATCCGGGCGATCCCGTATGCATGCAACTCCCGGATCTCGTGCGGCAGGATCACTCCCCCTCCGCCCCCGAAGATCCGGATATGGCCGCAGCCACGCTCGTTCAGCAGGTCGTACATGTACCGGAAATACTCATTATGGCCACCCTGGTAAGAGGTGATGGCGATGGCCTGCGCATCCTCCTGGATGGCGCAATCGACCACCTCAAGAACCGACCGGTTATGGCCGAGGTGGATCACTTCGGCGCCGCTGGCCTGCAGGATGCGCCGCATGATGTTGATGGCGGCGTCGTGCCCGTCGAACAACGAAGCGGCTGTAACGATGCGGACGGGGTAGGTGGGCTTGTAGGCTTCGGGGGAGGTCATAGGCTTGATATCGCCCGGGAGATGATCATGAGCTGGATCTCGCTGGTACCTTCGTAGATCTGGGTCAGCTTGGCTTCGCGCATGAGTCGTTCCACGTGATATTCCTTTACGTATCCGTACCCGCCATGGATCTGGACCGCTTCGGTGGTGACGTACATGGCGGTTTCCGCCGCCCAGTACTTGGCCATGGCGCTGGCGGTGCCGTATGGTTTCCCGGTATCCTTCAGCCAGGCGGCTTTCAGGCAGAAATACCGGGCTGCCTCGATTCGGGTATGCATTTCGGCCAGTTTAAAGGCGACCGACTGGTGGTTGAATATCTCTGTTCCAAAAGCCTTTCTTTCATGCGAATACTTCAGCGCCCGTTCATAAGCACCCTGGGCGATGCCCAGCGACTGCGAGGCGATCCCGATCCGGCCGCCTTCCAGCGTTTTCATCGCGAACTTAAACCCGAAACCGTCGTCGCCGATGCGGTTTTCCTTCGGTACCACAACATCGGTGAACATCACCGAATGGGTGTCGCTGCTGCGCATCCCCATTTTGTCTTCATGGGGGCCCAGCGTGATGCCGGGTGAATGCCGGTCGACCAGGAAAACGTTGATGCCCTTATGCCCCTTTTCGGGATGAGTCTGGGCGATCACCAGGTAGGTAGATGCGGAATTGGCGCTGGTGATCCAGTTCTTTACGCCGTTGAGCAGGTAATGGTCGCCCTTATCGATGGCGGTCGTCCGCTGGGAAGTGGCATCGGATCCAGCTTCCGGTTCCGACAGGAGGAATGCCCCGATTTTCTCTCCCCGCGCAAGTGGTTTCAGCCATTTTTCCTTCTGTTCCTCGGTGCCGAATGCTTCAATTCCGTAGCATACCAGCGAATTATTCACCGACATGATCACCGACACGGAACTGTCGATCTTTGAGATCTCCTCCATGGCAAGGACATACGATATGGTATCCATCCCTCCACCGTCGTACTTCGTATCGACCAGCATGCCCATGAAACCAAGTTCGGCCAGGGCCTTGACATGATGGCCCGGAAATTCCGCCTTTGCGTCCCGTTCAAGTACGTCTTTAATCAGCTCCCGCTGGGCATAGTCCCGCGCCGATTGCTGGATCATCAGTTGTTCTTCCGTAAAATCGAAATTCATATTTTCCAAGGTAAAGGGTTAGTAATAAATCACTTGTAATAATATGAATACAAAAATACAACAATAAACGGGAAAAACAAGCCGAACCGGGACAGGATTAGGAGTGACAAGTGACGAGTGACAAGTGACAAATGAGGGTGAAGGGGGTGTGTGTGAAAAGGGATAACCAACACCCCAGTCCTTTTTCATTTGTCATTTGTCACTTGTCACTCGTCATTCGTCACTAATTAATGGTAATTCCCTGCTTCGTGAAGGCGCTTTCGATAATGAAGTAGAATTTCTTGTCATTGAAATCTTCCGTTTTGTAGTTCCACGGGCACACCTGGACCATCCCCTGTCCGGCGGCAAAACCGGCCAGTTCGGATGCGCTGAACGTACAGCCGGCGGCGCTGCCGCCTACCCGCTTGAGAAGGGAGTGGTTGTTATAGTCGGTGAGTGTCACATACACCGAATCGGCATTGGTTACGGCGCTGCCGAGGCTGATGGTCACTCCGGCAGACCGGGTTACTGTTGTGGGCAGCGAATTGAAAGCCGAGTAGTCGGGAATCGGCCGGTCGTCGGTGTAACTGAATGAGGGAACACTGGAGGACCCCGCTACGTTCCATGTGACGGTATTGAACGTCAGCGGATTGGTCAAGTCCTGATACACATAGGCATTGTTGGTGGACTTGGTCAGGCTTTTCCCGTTCAGCGTTACTCCGCCAGCATCGGTAAACGTCGAGGATCCCATTGATACATTGAATGCCGCAACGGCCGTATTGACTTCCAGGGGAACCGTGACTCCGGACACCGTGGTGTAGGAAACGGAACGGACGGCTGCCAGCACCCCGTAGCCGTCGCTCATGTTGATGGAGGTTGAGGATGAACTGGTTTTATTATCATCGGGCAAAACATCTTTGGCTTTGTTGCATCCGGTTAAGATAAGGGAGGCCAGTGCTCCCGCGATCAGGGTAGATTTGATGTAGGTTTTCATATGTTCACGGTTGTAGGTTAATGGGGCAAATTTATAACTATTTAGACTAATTACAAACTGAAGACCGGAAAACATGAAAATTTCTACGGGGAATCCCGATGGAGCGAGAAAAAAAATGCCCCGGTGACAGACCGGGGCAGCAGGGATCAGGAAAGCGGTGAGCCGAAAGCGGTCCGGTTACTCCTGGCGCGCGTAAGTGATCTTCAAATCGCCGACAGGCGCATGTTCGATGACCACCATACGTTCTTTGGTGACCTCGAGGATATCGATGGTAAACTTTTGCTTGTTCTCCAGGTTCCGGGCTACAATCCGCTTGCCCCGGCCTTTCATTTTCCAGGAAGCTTTGAGGGGTCTGCCGGGAAAATTCTTCACGGCGGTGTGGTCCGGGTTGATTTCCATCACCGCGTGCATTTCGGTGTGAGCCAGCCGTTCGAGGGCTTCCCGCTTCTTCGCGGCACCGCCGTCGCCCGCACCGGCATTCGGTGCTCCGGCCTTCTGCTCCGCTCTTTCACCCGGGCGTACAGTGGCGTCGGGAGCAGGCTGGGGTGAGTCGTTGATCTTCTCAACTTTAACCGGAACCCATTTCCCGGCGATGACTTTTTCATTCGGGTGGGAGGTCGCCCCGCAGGAAACCAGGAACAAAGGAATGCTTAACAGGAAAGAGAACAGATACAGGTGGATTCTTTTCATTTCATTCATTTTTTTTGTCATAAACGGATTAAAAGGTCATTTATTATAATTGCTTCACGACATCGACCGTCGAATCGCGATCGTTCACCTTTACTTCGAAGCCTCGTTTGCGAAAAACCGAGATCATCCGCTGGTTGTCGGTGGTGGTCTGGGCGACTATCCGCTTCAGCCGCCAGCCTGCCGCCACTTCCATGCAGTAATCGGTGAGGATGTTCCCCAGGTCCTTTTGCTGCCATGCGTCCACGATCAGGATGGCATATTCGACCGTTTCCTTGTCGGGATCGGCGATCAGGCGCCCGACTCCGATCAGCTTTCGTTTCCCCTCTTCGACGATTTCGGCGACGATGGCCACCTCGCGGTCATAATCGATGTAGCAGTACCGTGTGGCCACCTCGTGCGATTCCCAGTGGAAGAAATACCGGAACCGGCTGTAGATCGATTCTTTTGAACACGATCCGAGCATCTCGAGCCAGAGCGGTTCATCTTCGGGTTTAATCGGGCGCAACAGCACTTCGGTGCCATCCTGCAGGGTCGTTTCTCTTACCAGCTTCTCCGGGTAGGGATGAAGGGCGAGGTGGCTGTAAGGATCGTCTTCCCCGGCATGGGGTTGGGGTTCGACCACGATGCGGGCGTCCAGGGCGATCACATCGCCGGTGGTCACCAGCAGGGGATTGATGTCGAGTTCGGTGATCTCCGGGAAGTCGGCTGCCAGGTATGAAAGGCGGATCAGCACCTGGATGAGCTGGTCGGTGTTCTTTGCCGGGGCTCCCCTGTAGCCTTTCAACAGGGGCCAGATCCGGAGCGATTCGATCATTTGCCTCGCCAGCCGTTCGTTGAGTGGCGGGAAACCCAACGCCTTGTCGCCGAAAAGCTCAGCGGTGACTCCGCCCATTCCAACCATAAGGATGGTCCCGAACACATTGTCGCGCTTGATGCCGAGGATCATCTCGACGGCATTTTTGTGGGAGGCCATCCGCTGTACGGTCACCCCTTCCACCCGGGCGTCGGGCCGCTTCAATGCCGCCGACTCCATGATCCGTTCGAACGCCGCCCGCACCTGTTTTTCAGAACCCAGGTCAAGCTGCACGCCTCCCACGTCGGATTTGTGGGTGATGTCGGCAGAATGTATCTTGAGAACCACCGGGTAACCAATATTTTCGGCCACCTTCACTGCCTCATCGGCGCTGGTGGCAGGAAAAGGCCGGGTGGTGGCAATCCCGAATTTCTCCAGTATGGTCTTCGAAAGGTCTTCGGGCAGGATAGTTTTTTCGTTCCCGATCATCCCGGAGAAGCTCTGGCGTAAATCCTGCCGGTCGGAAGTAAATCCCACAGGGATATCTTTCGGGGTTTCGTACAGGGTGGTCAGGTTCCGGCTGTAAGCGACCATGGTCATGAAGGCTCGGATGGCCTGCTCGGGTGTCTTGTAGGAGGGGATTCCGCTTTCCACCAGGATATCGTCGGCCTCGTGCATGCTCTGGCCACCCAGCCAGGCTGCGAGGATAGGCTTTTTCGTGGAGGGCGCCAGCGCGCTGATCTCCCTGGCGGTCGCGTTGGGATTGGTCATCGCCTGGGGAGTGAGGATGACGAGCACGGCATCGACGCCGGGATCATCCAGTACGATCTGCGTCGCTTTGGCGATCCGTTTGGCCCTGGCGTCGCCCAGCACGTCGACCGGATTTCCGTGCGACCAGAAAGCCGGCAGGTTTTCGTTGAGCGCCGCCATGGTCGTCTCCGACAGTTCGGCCAGCACGCCATTGGCGGCGATGAGCGCATCGGTCGCCATGACGCCCGGTCCCCCGGCATTGGTGATGATCCCCAGCCGGGGACCCTGTGGGAATTTATTCCGGCCGATCATCTCCGCCACGCTGAAAATATCACCGATCTCATATACTCGGGCCAGACCGGCGCGGGCGAATGCTGCATCGTACACGGCATCCTCTGAGGCCATCGCCCCCGTGTGGGAAGCGGCTACCTGGGCCGACTCGGGAAAGCGGCCGGCTTTGTAAACGATGATCGGCTTCTTCCGCGCAAAGGCACGGGCTGCCGTCATGAAGTTACGCGGATGGCGGATCGATTCGATATACAGGATGATGCAGCGGGTGTTCTCATCCTCCCCGAAATAGTCGATCAGGTCGCCGAATTCCACATCAATGCTGTTGCCGATGGAGACGAACTGCGAGAAACCGATCTTCCCTTCCATGGCCCAGTCGAGTACCGAGGTGCACAGGGCCCCCGACTGGGAGATGAAGGCGATGTTGCCCGGCTTCGGCATGCCGGAAGCAAAAGAGGCGTTGAGCTTCAGCGCCGGTACGATAATCCCCAGGCAGTTGGGACCGATGACCCGCATCCCTTCAAAACTGCGGATCGCCTCCGTCACCTCTTCTTCCAGTTTCCGCCCCTCTTCCCCGGTTTCCCGGAAACCTGCCGACATAACGATGATCCCGCGGATCCCCTTTTCCCCGCATTCCCGTACTGCCTGCGGCACCTTTTCGGCCGGGGTGCAGATAATGGCAAGATCGGGGACTTTGGGCAGGGACAGGATGTCCGGATAACAGGGAATTCCCATCACCGCTTCGTTTTCGGGGTTCACCGGGTAAACGACGCCCCTGAAACCTCCACTGACCAGGTTGATCAGTACTTTGCCGCTGACGCTGTTGGGATTGGTGGTGACGCCCACCAGTGCGATCCGTTGCGGGTCGAAGATGTTGTTGAGTTTGTGAATGTTCATGGTGAGTGGTGAGCCGTGATGTGTGGGGACTGCAGCAAAGGTAGCGGGTTTTTTCGTTTTATAATACCGGTGAAAATGACTTAATTTGCACCCTTTTCCAGATCAACCACTCGGTATGAAAAAGTTCCTGATCCTGTCGATCCTGGTCGCCGGGTTATCTTTCCGGGCCATTGCCCAGCAAAAAGAGAATACGGCTCCGGCGGCTGAAAAAAAGACTCCGCCCGTCAGCCTTACCTTCTCGGGATATATTAACACAGATATCTTCTTTGACAGCCGCCAGACAGTAATGGCCCGCGAGGGGCAATGGCTTTTTTTCCCGGAAAACATCCGAAAGGACGCCGACGGGAAGGATTTGAATGCGAAGGGTTCTTACAATATCCTGAACATCCAGACACGAATCCGGACCAACATCACCGGTCCGGACATCCTGGGAGCAAAAAGCACAGGACTTCTTGAAGGTGAATTTTACGGCAGCGCCAACGCGAGCATCAACTCCCTGAGGATCCGGCATGCGTGGGTCAAACTGTCATGGCCGAAAACCGAACTGTTGGTGGGCCAGGCCTGGCACCCGTTTTATGTGCCCGAAGCCGGTCCCGAGGTGGTTTCGTTGAACGCGGGCGCCCCGTTCCTGGTGTTTTGCCGCAACCCGCAGGTCCGGGTGACGCAACGGCTGGGAAATTTCTACCTGGCTGCCGCTGTCCTATCCCAGCTCGATCACACCAGCACCGGTCCCGACGGACCGAGTCCGAAATACCTGCGCAATTCGGTGATCCCCGAATTGGTCGGACAGGTGCGGTACGCTGCAACGGTGGGCAAAACCGAGATCATCGCCGGGGCAAGCATTGACTTTCTGATGATGACCCCGCGGCTGACCTCCGATGTGGTGGTGCGGCCCGCTTACGACACCGTCATCAACAGCAAGGTGGTTCACCACGATGCCGTCGTGGCCAGTTACAAGGCCACGGAGCATTCGTCGGCGTTGAGTTACAATGTATTTGCCAAAGTGAAATTTCCCCGGCTGAGCGTAAAAGCGGGCGGGGTGTATACCGGTAACGGATACGGGTTCAGCATGATGGGCGGGTATGCCGGGAAAAGCATTACCGATACGGCCCGGGGTTTGATTGATTACGCCACGATCCGGACCCTCTCCCTATACGGCGATGTCAACACCGTCGGAAAGCGATGGTCGGTCGGGTTGTTCGGCGCCTTCTGCCGCAACCTGGGCGCCGGCACTGAGGTGATCGGACCTTATTATTCGCGTGGGGCCAATATCGATTACCTGTATCGCGTGGCTCCGCGACTGGTGATGACGCTGAATAAGCTGAAAGTCGGCCTGGAAGTTGATTATACGGTCGCAGCCTATGGGACCATCATCGGGAACGGGATGGTGAGTAACTCCAAAGAGGTTGCCAATATCCGGGCTTTGCTGGGGGTGTTTTATTATTTCTGATTTCCCCTGCTTACAAGATTGCATCCCTGAAGGGATGCAGGGTTTTTGAAGGCTGAGGCATGGTCCATCCTTATTTCGTACAATCGCTGCAAATAATTCGCGGGTGCCTTCAGGCACCCGATCTTGTTAGCCCATGAAGGGCGGCACGCGTTTCATCCCGTCCCGTACGGGACGGGATCCGGAATGTCCATCACACGTGCTTACAAGATTGCATCCCTGAAGGGATGCAGGGTTTTTGAAGGCTGAGGCATGGTCCATCCTTATTTCGTACAATCGCTGCAAATAATTCGCGGGTGCCTTCAGGCACCCGATCTTGTTAGCCGGTGAGGAAATGCAAACGTCGTATTCCGTCCCGTACGGGACGGAATAAAGATGGTAATTCCGCCCGCTACCAAGATTGCATCCCTAAAGGGATGAAAAGTTTTCAACAGCGTATCACCTTTCTCCTTTTACCCCGATTAAGCAGAAAAAGTGATCCAATGGCAAACACCTACACACAAATCCACATTCATGCCATTTTTGCGGTGACAAGCAGGGCATGTTTGATTGATCCATCCTGGAAAAAAGAGTTGTACCTCTACATTTCAGGGATTATTGCCAATAAACGTCACCGGTTACTGGCAATTAACGGAATGCCTGATCATCTGCATCTGTTTTTCGGGATGAGGCCAAACCAATCCCTGTCCGACCTGATGCAGGATATTAAAGGCAGTTCATCCTTATGGATAAACCAAAAAAAATTTGTCAGCAGTCGCTTCTCCTGGCAAGAAGGTTATGGTGCTTTTTCCCATGGGTTATCGGCGATGAATACGGTCATTCATTATATTCACAACCAGGAGATCCACCATCACAAGAAAGATTTAATCCAGGAGTACCGGACACTCCTTTCCAAATCCGGGATAATGTATGAAGACCGATTTATTTTTCATCCCGTTCTCTGACGGCATCTGATATCCCCCGGGTGCCATCAGGCACCCGATCTTGTTAGCCGGTGAGGAAATGCAAACGTCGTATCCCGTCCCGTACGGGACGGAATAAAGATGGTAATTCCGCCCGCTACCAAGATTGCATCCCTAAAGGGATGAAAGAAAAAACAGGGAGGTGCTGCTTCGTGCAGAGACCGTGGTTAATGCCTTGCCGGCAAGCTATTTATACGTCGCCGGATCAACAGCCTTCGGATTCCACATCTTCAGGAAATTGACCACCCTGGCGGTATCGTACCCCTTGTCGCGGCAATGCTCCAGGACCCCCGAATCCTGGATGTGAAGCACCTTTCCTTCGCCATTCAGGATGACGAACACCGGGTAGCCGAACCGGTTGGGATAACCGTACTCGGCGAAAAGGCTGTAATCCCGTTTCTTTTTATCCTGCGGTACGTTGGCCAGCATATAAACGTAATCGGCTTTGAGCAGTGAATCGATGGTGGGGACAGTCCGGGTCAGCTGGTGAAAACGCAGGCACCACGGGCACCAGTTACCGCCGAACTGGATCAGCACATGACGGTGTTCACGGCCGGCGACCGCTACTGCTTTATTCACCTCCGCCCGGATATTCTGGTCGTCGCGGTAAGGTTTTAACGGATCCTGCGCGGAGACCGGGGAGAATGAACCAAAAGCGATGAACCATATGACGAGAGAGATCAGGGGTTTTACAAGACTTTTCATGGGAGAGAATTTTGAAAAAGCGAAGCTACGCAAAAACTTCTTTCACGAACGGGGTCGCTCTTTTTTCGTAAAGGCCTTCTTCAGGTAGAGATAATCCAGATAATATAGTACCCGCACGGAAAGGCTGTTGGCCTGCGGCGCCGAAAGGGTCCGGTCGAGGTCGTGGAAATAGCTGTAAAGGAGCCGGTCGTCGATCCGGCTGATGGCGTTTTTCCAGACCACGCTGATCTCGCTCCCCGGCGCGAAATACCACACGAACTGCAGGTCGGCGGTGAAGGCGTTGAAGTTGATGTCCATCCCGTCAATAAACGCCGACCCTGTGAGCGACCCCTTATCTTCCAGGCGATTGAAGGATAGGTAGTTTGCCTGCGACCAATAATGACGGGCACGCAGGGTCAGAGAAGTGCGGGTACTGAAAATGTACCGGACGCTCAGCACGTTGCTGATCGTCTGCACGTCCCGGCGCCCGAAAAAGATCTCCGGCCCGGGTTCGGCAGAATCGTCGGTGAACACCCACCCGTTGCTGTTCAGGTCCTTCTGGTACTGCAGGTCGAGGGTGACCGACAACCGGTCGCTGAACCTCATCCGCGGGGTGAACCCCAGCCAGTAGCTGAAAGCCTGATTCCCGGGACTGTTCATCAACCCCATATTGTGATGGTACCGGAAGGGCTTCCGGGCGTCCGAGGTAAAATTCCAGGTAAGGGTGTAGTTCAGGGGCATCTTGTAAACCCGCCCCCAGACGCGGGGTTCGTAAAAGTCGTTGTACCCGTAGGGCTGTATATCGCCATAGAAGTAGGTGGCCCAGTATTTCACGAAGGTGATCATGCTGCCCAGGTTGATGTCGAGGGTCTTGAAATCGTAAGGTTTGTATTTGGTCATGTAGAGAACCTGGAAGTCGGTCTGGGAACTGATGATCTTGCCTTTGGGATCGTAATCGTACCACGAAAGTCTCAGCCGGTTGTAGGTTTCATTGTTGTATTGCAGGTACCCCATATCGTTGGGGTCGAAGGTGTCGCCGGTCTCCTGCCGCAACACCTGATACTGGAACTTTCCGCCGGGCTTTGAAAAGGCGAACAGGTACTGGTGCCCGAAAACGGGATGGCGTACCCGGTCATACTGCTGGCTGGCAATGGCCCTGCCGAAGAACTGGAAGGTGTTTTTCCTGTTCTTCAGGGTGGTTTCCAACCCGGTCACATTGGCGGAATACCCATCGTCGGGAGTCCAGAGGTTGGTATTGAT
>DAONFN010000011.1:0-18721 GCA_035403625.1 Bacteroidales bacterium | reverse complement strand
AACCTGCAGTGGCATGAACTACTACACCACCGGCAAAATCAAGCACACCCCACTGGGCCAGAAGGCCTCCGCCCCAGATCATATGGACGAAAGGATAGTACACAAGAATCTGCCATACCGTAAGGAAAATCATGTATGACCGGAAAGTGACGCGGTTGACGAAAGCGCCGGTGATCAGGGCAGGGGTGATGATTGCGAACATCATCTGATAAACGATAAAAACGATTTCGGGGATCTTTCCGTTCCCGGCATAAATGGAATCGACACTTACTCCATGGAGGAACATCTTGTCGAGGTTGCCGAAAATTCCGCCTTCCCCGCCACTGAAGCAAAGCGAATACCCGAAGATGACCCATAGAACAGTGGTCCAGCCGAGCGACGCAAAACTCTGGATCATAATCCCGAGTATGTTTCTTTTTGTTGCCAGCCCGCCATAAAAAAAGGCCAGGGCCGGAGTCATGAGCATGACCAGGCTCGCTGAAAGCAGCATGAACCCGGTTGATCCGATGTCAATTGTTCCCATAATACTGATTTTAGGTTGGATAAATTGCAGAAGGGTTATCTCGTGACCTGAAGCGACAGGCCAAAGACAAGATAAATGCTTTGAGAAAGGGGATTGGTAATCACCGAACCGTATAACGGCAGCGAAAACTCTTTTGAAAGTGCGATCGATTTTGACAAGGTGAGGCCGGCGTTAACGATGCCTGCATCCTTTCCATACCAGGAGGAGCCGAAGGGGATGGCCCCGATGACCGGTTTAACGTCGAAACCCTTTACGTCGAAGGTGTAGCTGGCTTCCAGATAGGTAGAGTAGTTATTATGGATACCCATGCCATACACACCGGATGAATCTTTATCCTTGTCGGCCCCGTAAAACACTGTATTGGCGCTTAGTTGAAGCGGGAAAGAGGTGGGACCGGCCCAGCTCAGACCGGCTTCAAAAGAATGCCCTGTGCTGGAATTGTCGTAATTGAAATATTGGTTGTCACTGTTCGGATTCAGGCCGTTGGGAATAAAGTAGTCAGTGAACGATAAGGTGAATCCTTTCACGGTGTAGGACAGGAAAAGGTCGCACTCGGCATAGTGCCCCATGTTCTCCACGACCGTATCATTAATCCTCTGGGAATACGGGCTCAAACCGTAGGATCCCCAGAATCCGGCTTTGAATCCTCCTGCCGAAAATGCAACTGTCGGCTGAAGGGCAGGAGCATTGCCATAATCAGCGCCCCTCCATATGTACCGGCTTACCAGATCGGTGCCAAACGTGAACATGGCCCCTGAGGGAGATTCAGTTGCCGGTGCATCCTGTGCATTCACCCGGAAGCATGGCAGAAACACGGTTAACACCAGTATTATGCTAATCCATCGGTTTTCAGGTGCGGTTACTTTCATCATGTGAGCTTGTTAAATAATTCACATGCAATGTTAGAATGTCTGCCTCATTCCTGCAATCCTGTAATCTACTGAATTAATTTACGTTATTTCCCGCGCTGGTTGTAAGCGATAAACGTATATCAGATTTCGACGATCTTATTGCGGATCGCATATTTGATCAGTTCGACCGTCGATTTTAATTCTAATTTCTTCATTATATGATTCTTGTGAGTCTCCACCGTCCGGATGCTGATATCCAGCCGGTCACTGATCTCTTTGTTGATGTATCCTTCAGCAAATAGTTTGAGTATCTCTATTTCCCTGGATGTCAGTGGGATGGGGCCGCCGGCCGGTGCGGGTTCGTCCTCCTTTGCTTTACGGACATAGCTTCGGAGCATGATCCGGGAAATTGAATCGGCAAAGAATTCATCTCCGTTGTGAATGGCATGGATGGCGTCGAGCAATTCCTCCCTTGAAGTATTCTTGGGAAGGTATCCTTTCGCCCCGGCCTTGATGGCATTGAAAATGAAATCCTCGTTGGTGTACATTGACAGGATAAGTACCCGTGTTTCAGGGAATTCATCCGTAACCCTGCGGGTGATCTCAATCCCGTTGGTATCGGGTAAGGAGATATCCAGGATCAGAATGTCGGGCGGCTGCCCCGATATCCTTTGAAAACAATCTGCCCCAGAAGAGGCTTCCCCCTCTATGGTGATGTCTTCAGCGCTGGTGAGTAACGCTTTGATACCATCACGGACCAGTTGATGGTCATCCACGAGGAAAATCCTGATTTTTGACATCGGCTAATGGATTGGGTATGTTTAAAGTAATGATTGTGCCTTGCCCGTTGCCGGAAACGATGTCGAGGCTTCCGCGAAGCAAGCCGGCGCGTTCCCGCATGTTATGTATGCCGTTTCCACCCTCTTTCCCGGCCTGATCGGGACGGAATCCTCGTCCGTCATCGCGGATCACCAGCGAGAGCTGATCCGGTGCACGGGTCAGCTGGACCCAGACCTCCCGGGCGGCTGCATGCTTAACAATATTGTTCAGAGCCTCCTGCATCAACCGGTAGAGATAGGTCTTGGTCTTCCGGTCAAGATCGTCGAACGATCCCCTGGCCTCAAAATGAATCTTCAGGCTGCTGTGCTCCTCCGTTTCGGTAAAAAGGTTGCGAAAAGCGATCGGGATGCTGAAGGCCTCGAGTACCGAAGGCATAAGGTTGTTGGATATCCGCCTGACTTCATCGATGATCTGGTCAAAGAAACGTTTCAACTCCTGGATCGATGTACGGATATCCCCCTCCTGCTGATACAGGAGGCTTTCCAGCCGGAGCTTCACGGCAATCAACGACTGCCCGATACCGTCGTGCAGTTCCCGGGATAACCGCTGCCTTTCCATCTCTTCGCCGTCAAACACCGACTGCATGCGTCCCGATCGCTCCTGCTGAAGTTCGGTGGTTTTTTCCCGGATCTGCCTGGCCATGACATTGAAAGCCCCCGTCAGGGAGCCGATCTCGTCAAGGGTCCCTACAGGTAACTCGATATTGTACCTTCCCTCGCCCAGGTGGATGGCGGCATCCTTTAACCTGACGATGGGACGGGTAATACCCCGTGCAATCAGCAATACAATTATAAAAAAAAGAACCATCAGTACCAGGCTGAGCAAAAGGATGCGCGACCGGATACTATACACGGGCACCATGGCTTCTTTCAGATCGATCTCAGAGAGCACTGCCCAGGTCAGTCCCTGCACACGGAGGGGCGCATACGACGAAAGGACGGGGATATCGCGGTAATCACGGGCCGTCATTGCCCCCGACCGGCCGGACAGGGCTTCGGAAACCGGAATTGTTTGGACGGGCGTCGACAGGATTGTTCCGGTCCTGAACCGGGAAGTGGATCGCATCAGTCTGTCGGCGCCAACCAGGTATGTTTCTCCGGTCAATCCTAATCCGCTTCCCGGATCGTTATTCAGCATGATCCCATCCAGGGCTCCGGGAGCCAGTTCAAGAACAAGCATCCGGGTATTCTCTCCCTGGCGGGCAGGGATCCTGCCGGCAATGAACTGCCGGGGTTTACCCGTTACCGGATCTCTCAGCACATCGCTGACCCAGATTGGATTTCCGGCTCCTACCTGTGACCGAAGGTCCCGGTAAAGGTCATTGAAGAGGGCCGGTACCGCTTTTACTTCATCTTCCAGGTTGCCGGCAAACAGGGTACGGTTGTCCGAGACAATGAAAAACCCTGTATAATATTGCCCAAGAATTCTCAGCATCGTTCGAAGCGAATGGCTGTCGCCGGTATCCTGAACATAGGGGGACACCTGGTTCACAAGAAAGGTGATGTCCCGTGCACGATCGGAAAAAAACTGCTCAACCTGGTTTTTTTTGACGATGCGCAGGGAGATCAGTTGGTCGGAAGTCCGGGCAACCAACGCCTTTTTAGTGCTGTAAAAGGCAACCGCGCTGATGGCCAGTATTACACTCAGACCAAGAAGGACAAAATACAAAACAAGTCTTTCTCCCAGGGAAGTTGTCTTCACGGTTTTTTCCTACTTTTGAATCAGCCTGCCGGCAATACCTTCTACAGGCAAACTTATAAAAAAATGTGTTCCATGTTGAGATATCGAATAAGAGAATCACGTAAGACTTATTCACCCTGGGCAAAGACCCTGTTGTGGGCTGCACTGATTCTGTGTTCAGCCATGCTCAATGCCCAGGAAAAAACCTTGACCTATTTTGACGATCCGGCTTCCGTTCCTCCCGACCTTCCTGTCAGGATTACACATCTTACAGCGAGGGTGAGTTTTGAACCTGTGCAATACAGGGTATCAGGAACGGCCGAATTTACTGCAATTCCCAACCGGGATGCCATCGATTCAATCGTTTTTTATACGCCCGATTTCAGCGTATCCTCGGTCACAATCGATGGAGAGAATACCGGTTTCCGCCGTTTCGGTACCAGCCTTTCCATTTTTCCGGGATCACGGATGGGGCAGATGCCTAAAAGGGAGGGTGAAACGGCTGACAGACCAGCAAAGGAGAATCCCCCGGCGGATGCACATACCATCCGGATTGCCTATACCGCCGAGCCCCACTCGGGTCTGATCTACTTCATTGGCTGGCAACCGGAAGAAGAAGGAAAGCGAAAACAGATATGGGCTCACCGGCCCCACGGTTGGCTTCCCTATATCGAGGCCAGGATAACCGTAGACCTGTATATAACTTTCGATCATCATTTTAACGTGTTTTCCAACGGTGAAAGAGTGGGTATCACCGACAATCCCGACAGTACCCGCACCTGGCATTATACCATGAAGCGCGACCATCCCTTTTTCTCGACTGCACTGGTGATCGGGGATCATCATTACACCTCTGCCAAGACTTCCCGGGGCGTGCCCCTCGAATTCTGGTACTACCCCGAAATGCCTGACAGAGTGGGAACAACCTACCTGTATACGGAAAAGATGTTCGACTTTTATGAAAAGGAATTGGGAGTGAATTACCCGTATCCCCTTTACCGCGAAGCACCTGTGATCGATTACATGTATGGCGCGATGGAAACGACCACCAGTACGGTTTTTGGCGATTATATGCTCATCTCACCACGCTCGTGGTGGCAGCGAAATTACGTCAATGTCAATGCGCATGAGCTTGCTCACCAGTGGTTTGGAAATTGCGTTGCCCATCTGGTCAACCAGGATGTCTGGCTCACGGAAAGTTTTGCCACCTATTATGCCAAATTGTTTGAAAAAAACCTTTACGGAGAAGATTATTATCAGAATCTTCGGAATGATGAGATGCGTCTGGCATTTGAAGCGGCGAAGAATAATGATTACCCGGTCAGATCGAGCAAGAGCGGGGTACAACGGATTTACCAGAAAGGATCCCTGGTGCTTGATATGCTCAGGGATATAATGGGGGAGAAGGAATTCAGGGAAGCGGTTAAGTTGTATCTCGAGCGTTATTCGTTTGGCTATGCAGAAACAAAAGATTTCATCCGCTGCGTGTACGATGTGTCCGGAATGCCGCTGAACTGGTTCTTCGATCAGTGGATCTACCGGGGAGGAGAACCCGAATACATGGTTTCAGATACCCTCATCAGAGATGCTTCGGCAGTAAGAACAATATTCAGAATCAGGCAGATGCAGAAGCGGAATGAATTATCAGGGTTGTTCCGGATGCCCATTACGGTTGAAGTGCATTACACCGACGGAACTGCCGACAAATTGACCTCCTGGGTCGAAAAGGAATACACCGAAATGGTGGTTCCGAATCAGGGAGGCCGGGAGGTTGACTTCGTGCTGTTCGATCCCGGAAGGAAGATCCTGAAAAAAGTAACGTTCGAGAGACCCTTGGGGTGGCTCCTTTCCCAGGCTGGAAAGGCACTGGAGATGATCGATCGGTACGATGCGCTGGTCAGTCTCCGTACCGCATCGCCTGAGGTGAAGTCGGAGGTGCTCCGTGCCTGCATTTCCCGGGAATCCTTCTGGCTCATCCGTGCGGAGGCGCTTCAACAACTGGCGGCTGAAAAGACCCCGGAAGCCACGGAAGTTTTCAGGCGGGCCTTGAAGGACGCCGATGCCAATGTCAGGAAAGCGGCCCTTCTTTCCCTGGATTCGATACCTGATCTCCTCCGGAGCACTGTTGAAGGAATGCTGTTCGATTCCAGTTACGTGAATGTGGAACTAGCTTTAAAGGCCCTGTGCCGGTCATTTCCGGGTGATACTCATTACTATTTAGAGATGACCCGGGATATGATAGGATGGCGAGGGTGTAATATCCGGATGGCATGGCTGGAGATCGCCCTGGCTAATGGCCGGCTGGATTATCTGAACGAACTGATCGGTTACTGCAGCCCGAAATACGAGTTCGAAACACGCATGAACGCATTCGGGGTGCTGAAACGGCTTAAATTTTACAACGATCAGACCATCGCGTATGCTGAACAGGCTGGGAAGCACTGGAATAACAAGCTCAGCGGAGCCGCCAGGGACTACCTGAAAGACAAATGACCTGCCATGTACATTTCCAAATGGTAATAAATTAACCTTAACGCCGTGAAGCGCTTTCTGACCCCCACCATATTACTTGTTTCTTTTGTCAGTCTGTTCACCGACATTGCCAGCGAAATGCTGTACCCGATCATGCCGGTATATCTCAAATCGATTGGGTTTTCTATATTTCTGATCGGTGTCCTCGAAGGAGTGGCCGAGGCCACTGCGGGGCTCAGCAAGGGATATTTCGGCCACCTTTCGGACCTTCGGGGCCGGCGGGCTCCGTTTATTCGCACCGGATATATACTGAGTACCATCTCTAAGCCGATGATGGCCCTTTTTACCTTCCCTGTCTGGATTTTTTTCGCCCGAACGCTCGACCGTTTGGGCAAAGGGATCCGAACCAGTGCACGTGATGCTCTGCTCAGCGACGAAACAACCCAGGAATTCAAAGGCCGGGTATTCGGATTTCACCGATCGATGGACACCATCGGGGCCGCCATCGGACCTGTCATTGCTCTCGTATTCCTGGCCTTCTTCCCCGGACAATACCGGTGGATGTTTCTGATCGCTTTTTTCCCGGGGATGGTCGCCATTGCGCTGACCTTCTTTCTGAAGGATAAGAAAAAAGGCTCTGATTCCAACCTGGACCGCTCTGAAAAGGGCTCTCCCGGTTTTTTCGCTTACCTGGGCTACTGGCGAAGATCTTCCATCTCCTTTCGCTACCTGGTGGCCGGATTGCTGGTTTTTACACTCTTCAACAGTTCGGATGCCTTTCTGCTGCTGGCATTGAAAGATCGGGGACTGAGCGATACTGTCATGATCGGAGTTTACATCTTTTACAACCTCGTCTATGCCCTGTTTTCTTACCCCGTAGGCGTATTGGCTGACCGTGCCGGACTGAAAACGATGCTCATTTTTGGTCTCTTCCTCTTCGCTGTGGTCTATGCAGCCATGGGATTCGCCTCGTCGTTGGTGATCTTTGGCGGGCTCTTTTTCCTGTACGGGATCTATTCTGCTTGTACCGAGGGGATCTCCAAAGCCTTGATTACCAATCTGGCAGCAAAACAAGATACGGCAACGGCAATCGGGTTTTACAATAGCATGGCCAGTGTGTGTACCATGCTGGCCAGTTCCGTTGCAGGACTCCTCTGGTATACTGCCGGCCCCCGGCTGATGTTCCTTGTCTCGGGGCTTGGAGTATTCCTGGTCGCGGTTTACCTGGTGGTTATCTTCGCCCGGCGTTGATTCTGTTATTCAATAACTTTCTCGATAATGAAATGAGGACGTTTCCGGACCTGGTCAAGGGTTCGCCATAGATATTCCCCGATGATGCCCAGCATCAGCATCTGAATGCCTGAAAGCACCAGGATCAGCACCATGATTGGCGCCCAACCCTTAAACGGCACATTTCCGAACATCTTGGCTATCACGATAATGATCGCATATACGAACCCAGCCAACGCAATGAGGGTTCCCATGATGGTCATCAGGCGAATCGGGAAATAGGAATAACTCATCACACCGTCGATCAGGTACTTGGTCTTCTTGCCCAGGGTCCACCGCGATTTTCCCGACTTTCTTTTCATCCGGCGGTAGGAAAGGATCCTGGGCTGGTATCCCGACCACAGGATCTGGCCCTGCCAGAAAGGATTGGATTCGGAATGCAGAATAGCGGTGTCCAGTACTTTTCTGGAGATCAGCACGTAATCAAATCCTCCCTCCGGCATGTTCCGGAAGGTGAGGGTTCGCATGAGCCGGTAAAACAAATGGGAAGGGAGGGTGCGCAACACGGATTCGTCGCGGCTACTGCGGGTACAGATTACAATCTCTTCAGGATTTTCCCGGTCGTAATGGGCGGCCAGCATGTCATTCATCAGTTCGGGCGGATCCTGCAGATCGGCAGAGATGTTGATGACACATTCTCCCCGCGAATGCAGATAACCCGCATAGATTGCCGAAACCTGGCCGAAATTCCGCGTAAACCGGATGATCCGGACAAGTTCCGGGTGTTGATCGCGCAGGCGTTTCATCTCCCGGAATGAACCGTCGCGGGAGCCATCGTCAATAAAGATCACTTCGAACCGGAGAGCCGGATTGGCCGTGATCACTTTCCCGTTTATAGTATCGAAAAGCTCTTCCAGTGTACCTTCATTGTAATACACGGGGATGATGATGCTGCAATCGATCTCCAGGTTTTTCATGGCGTCGGTTTCTCTTGATCATGCAGAAAGGATGATACCTTTTGGAGCAGACCCCGGCTTCTCGGCCGTATTGCGCGGGCCGGGATCCCCGCATAGATGGTCCAGGCGTCCAGTGACCGGTTGACCAGGCTCAAAGCCCCGGTAACCGACCCTTCATGAAGTGTCAGTCCGGGGAAGATGACCGATCCAGCACCAGCCTGAACGTACCTTTCAATTCTGATCGTACCCCCCGTGACATGGGTATAGGGATCCGGAACCATGGGGCCAATCAGGAAATCGCCTCCGAAATCATCACTGGCACTGAAAACAGTTACCCGGGGCGACAATCCCGAGAAATCTTCCATCACGATCCCCTGGCTTCCGTAAAGACAGCAATGGGCGGAAAGGTGAATATAGGATCCCAGTGTGATAACGCCGGAAAGGATGCAGAAATCATCAATCCTGACATGATCGCCGATGGATATCCTTCCGGGTTGATAAAAAGAAGCCTTCCGGCTGATCAGCACCTGCGTTCCGACCCGTTTAAAGCCGATTTCTTCAAGCTCCTCCCGGGAATAAAAGGAATGGATCACCTCGGTCACCGGATACAGGATTGGATAATGGACGCAATTTCGTTGACGGTTTCCATGGGCAGCCCTGGAAAGATAGGAAGACAGATCACCTCTTCCGTGATCTTCTCGGCAACGGGCATCCTGCCGGGTTGGGCCGATTCGATCCCCCGATAGGTCGGGAATTGGCTGATCAGCGGGTAGAAGTAGCGTCGGCCGAAAATATTATGCCGTTTAAGCTCCTCATAGATCTCATTCCTGTTTTTTTTCGATTTCGAAGGATCGATCAGCACAGGAAAATAGGAATAGCAATGGCGGATGCCCGGGAAATCGTCCAGGACAGAGATTCCCTCAACCCCCGAAAACAACTCCCTGTAGCGATGGGCGATCTCTTTCCTTTGCCCGATGGCACGATCGACATACTTTAATTGCAGGAGTCCCATGGCAGCCTGAACCTCATTCATCTTGGCATTAATGCCGGGCGCAACAACCGTGGTTTCACCGGCAAAACCGAAATTCTTCAGGTTGTCGATCCTCTTCTTGGTCGCTGCGTCATGACAAATGATGGCTCCGCCTTCGAAGGTGTTGAAGACCTTGGTGGCATGGAAACTCATGACCGACAGGTCGCCGAAGTTTATCACAGGCAGTCCGCCAATGGTGACGCCAAAGGTGTGGCAGGCATCATAGATCACCTTCAGCCCGTAGGTGCCCGCAATCTCTCCGATTTTCTCTACATCGCATGGGTTCCCATAAACATGTACTGGCAGGATGGCGGTAGTCTTGGGGGTGATCGCGGCTTCAATTTTACCGGGATCGAGGTTGAAATTACGCGGATCTATATCGACAAAAACAGGCTTGATGTTATTCCACCAGAGCGCATGGGTGGTGGCGACGAAACTGAACGGAGTTGTGATCACTTCGCCGGTGATCCGCAATGCCTGCAACGCTGTGACCAGCGCCAGGGTCCCGTTCGAAAACAGGGACAGGTAATTGACTCCCAGATATTCGCACAGTCTTTTCTCAAGCTCCTCGTGGAAGGGACCATTGTTGGTGAGCCACCTTGTATCCCAGATTTTCTGAAGGTATTCGTTGAATTCCTCCAGCGGGGGGAGAAAGGGCTTGGTTACATAAACCGGGCTGTTCATGCTTCAGGGGGTTTCATGTTGCGGAGCCTTTTCCGGTAAAGTGACCAGCCGGCCGCAGACACAAAGATAAGAATACCTGTAAGCGAGGCAAGCAAAGAAAGCGTGAAGTAGGTGGGACGGTAATAAAGGATGATCTTGTGCTCACCGGGTTTCACAGGCAGCCCCATAAAACCCATGTTTGTCAGTAGCGGTTTGATTTTCTCCTGATCAACCTCTGCCTGCCAGCCCCGATCGTTAGGGATGGAGAAAAAAACCATCCCGGGACGATCTACCCGGATACTCCCTTCAATACGGTTCTCGCTAAAGGAAGAGATGGCGAGGGTATCTTTGCGCAGTTCATCCACATCCCGGATAAAATCCTGGGCCATATACATGGAGGTGGTATCCTTTATGTCATACTGCGGCAGGCTGCCTTTGACGATAGGGACATCGGCATCTTCCACCACACACGCTTTCATCAGCGTAAAGACTTTGATGTTGGCCGGCATCGTTCTAAAAACGGAAAGGGGAACGTATTGATGATACATGAATCCCAACGGGATAAAATGTGTGTTTCGGGTGACTTTAAGATTCCCAAAGGTTCCGATTGGTTCTTCCGGATATCCAAGGTCCGACCCTGGCCTCGACCTCAGGTTATATTTGGTGCTTGCCCAGTAAAGGAGCATGGGGTACTGCACAATCCCACGGCACCAGCGTGTTTCCCTTTCATTCCCCTTTGTGATGATATTCATTTCCTCCAGGAACCGGATGTAGAACATCTGGTTGAATGAATTGTAGGTCATGGTGCCGAAGTACCCCTGAACCTGGGCATCATTGAAACTCATGTGAATGGTCGGGTTACAGGTGTAATCCTTGTGTATCCGAAAGAAACTTTTATCCTGGGTGGTAATGGAGGATACGGCGTCGACGGCATAGTCGTTGTACCCGGTCTTTTTATTCGCTTCTTCCCGCGATAAACAATCCCGCTCGTTAACCGTACGATAGTTGAAATAGGCCAGTTCGGTGAATGCGGCAAAAAGAAGAAGCAGGTAAAAGGTTGTGCGTGATGTGATCCAACGCGATAATCCCAGGATAAGTGCGTAGATCAGCACGAATAACCTCACGGCGGATAACTGATCCCCGATCAGGCGGTCAGCATCCTTCCAGGGGTACTGGAGCAATCCCATTAGGACAAGGAATGTGCCCGCTAACACGATCAGGTTCACGCCTTTGGAATGCTGGATGTCCTCCAGGGCCTTGAGCGAATAAAGCAGCAGTACCAGGCCCATGAACAAAGAGAATATCCTGAAATAGTCCCCTGCAAAGGCCCAGAATGCGTAACGGAAAAAAGGAAAGAATGCGGAAAAGAAAAAAACGAATAGAAACAGGGCATAGACAATCCTCTTTCGTTTTGTCAATGCCGGAAAGACCTGCGGTGCAAGGAAAAGCGGCAGGATTCCGATATATACGAGAGGTGCCTCAAGGTAATTGTACCATCCCCGGTAATGGCTGCCGTTGCCAATCAGGTCGTTGGAGAAGAAGCGCATGACCAGGGTCTGGTAGTACAGGCTGTTCTCTGTGTAAAAAGGTGATCTGGATAACAGGGTATTGAAATATCCTGCCGAACCGGCGACCCGCGGACTGTCGAGCATGATCTGAAGCCCTGGAATGAAAAGGAAAAGACTGATCATGACCCCGAGCAATCCGAGGATAACCAGTTGCCCAAACGTTATAAGCAATTTGCGCAAGGCCGGCTTGTCAGAGGAGAAATGCCGGAACAGGACATAAAGGAACAGGAATAAGCCGAAGATGAAAAGATCGAATGGACGGAGAATCCCTGTCATGGCAATGGCCATGGGAAAGAGGTACCATGAACCATTACGGTAAAGCTGCTCGAAGCCAAGGAGAGTCAGGGTGAAAAACAGCATCTCGGTGGAGAAGATGGTCCAGCCACCGCCAATGATCATGAACCCGCTGAAACTGTAGAAAAGGACTCCGGTAACCAACACGATCGGGTTTCGTGTCCAATACCGGAAAAGGAAAAACGAGGCCAGTGCTGTCAGGAGAATTTTAACAAGTTCCATCCAGATGAAACCGTAGGCTACCTGATTGGGTGGCAGAAGACAAAGCAGAAAGGAAAATGGATCGTTCAGGCTGCTCGATAATAACTCCTGTCCCATCCCCTGGCCGAACGACCAGAGTGGAAATCCTTCGGTTCGAAGATACTTCGAGAGGAGAACCAGGTGCGGGTACATCTGGTTCAAGGAGTCACTGCCGATGTCTTTAAAAAGGTAATAAAGCGTGCCGGTAATGAAATTATGAAATACGATCAGGACCATCAAACCAACCAGTACCAGTGTTACAGGGAGGTTATATTTCCCGATCCATTCGGTAATGCCTTGGCGGGAAGGCGCCTTGTGCTTCACGTGTTCGGACGGAGTCCGTTGAACTTGTTTCGGGGATTGACTTTTACTCGTTTTCCGCTTCATGTCACTTGTTTTCACACTCCTTTTTATATACCGGATATGCGGCGGTCCATCCCAGCTTGACCGCTTTTTGGAAATCCGCACAGGCAAGATCACGCTTTCCTGTGTTGAGGTAAACAAGTCCCCGGTTATAGTAAGCGATGGCATATTCAGGATCGCCCTTTATAGCCGCCGTGAGGTCACTGACTGCCAGGTCGGTCTTTCCCATGCTGGCATAGGCAATTCCGCGGCTGGAGAGCGCCTGGACATAATTCGGCTTGTATTTTATAGCATGGTTCAGGCAGTCCATAGCTTCGTTGAACTGATTGGTTTTCCCGTAAACATTACCAAGGTTGAACCAGGTTTCGGGCATGTCAGGCTTGGTCTGCAAGGCTTTTCTATATAGCGAGATGGCGCCCTTCAGATCACCGGACGCTTCCATCCGTCGGGCCTGTTCCGTGATCTGGGTGGGTTGAAGGTCCGGCATCTCACCGGACGAAATACCGGCATTTTTCATAAATCCACCGGCTGCATAAGTCGGATCGAGTTCGATGGCCTTCAGGTAATCGGCCTTTGCTCCAACCTCATCCTGAAGCCCCTTTTTAGCCAGTGAGCGGCTGTAGTACAACTCACCCGATTTGGGTTCGAGCCGGATCGCCTCGGTCAGGTCGCTTAACGCTTCCGAAAATTGTTTCTTCGAGAGTAGGATCAGGGCCCTGTTTTTATAGCCAAGATAATCCTTCGGATTCAGGCGAATACTTGTATTATAATCTGTTAGTGCGCCATCCAAATCGCCGAGCTGGTACTTAAGGTTGCCCCGGTTGTTGTATAATTCGCTGTTGGATCCATCAATCCTGATAGCTTTATCGTATTCGGCCAACGCCCCGTTCAGGTCACCCTTTGCTTTCATGACGATAGCCAGGCTGGCATAGATCCCTGAGTTATCAGGTTTCAGTTTGAGAGCAATGCCAAGATCCCCGATGGCGCCGTTGTAGTCCTTCATGTCGAGTTTCAGTGTCGCCCGGCTTGTATACAGCTCCATTTGGTCCGATTTCAGGCTGATCGCCTTATTATAATCTTTCATGGCATTCTCATAATCCTTCAGCATCCGCCTCGACATGGCGCGGTTTACATAGGGGTTGAGCGAATTTGAATCGATCCTGATCATAGCGTCGAAATCCTCGATCGAACCGAGATAGTCTTTGATTTTACTGCGGGCGCTGCCCCGGTTGATATAAGCTTTCCAGTAGTCCGGATCAACCTTGAGGCATTCCGTATAATCTGCGATGGCCCCTTTGTAATCGGCCGAATCCATCCGAATGTTACCCCGGTTGTACCAGGCAACCGGAACCCGGGAATTCTTTTCAATTACATCCGTCCATAAGGTATCGGAACTATACCAGACTTTGCTTCGCTGAAAGGTCATGACCGTCAGCATGAGAGCATATACACCGACGATAACCCACGCCACTGTAGCTTTACGGATGTACTTTCTCTCGGTAAGATAATGACCTGCAAGGAAAAAAAAGCCAATGGAAGGGATATAAGCATAACGATCGGCCATTATCGCCTTCCCAACAGGTAAGAGTTGCAGTAACAGGAAAATGTTGACGAGGAAGAATCCTAACCCGAAGAAAGCGGGTTTGGAACGCTTCCAGGAGAGAATCCAGACAACCACAATTGCGGCAGCCGGAAGCAGGCAAAGCCAGTACAATATGGGAACTTCTCCCGATTGACCAATAATGGGATAGGGGTAATACGCAGAAAGCGAAAAAGGCAGGATCAGCTTCAGGATGTACATCACTAATCCGTAACTGGCAAATGCAAACCGCTGCTGTACCGGGAAATTTGCCATGATGGTTGCATCGGCTCCGGTTTGTGCCCGAACAGCAATGATTCCGAAAATCAGAGCCAGCACAAGGAACGGGACTTTCTCTGCCAGTATCTTTCCTTCTTTCCATGTGCGGTTCATGAAAATGTCGACCAGGAATAACGTAATGGCCAGTGAAACCGCCTGTCCTTTCGAAAGACAAGATAATCCAAAGAAAACCAGGCTAATCCAGTACCATTTCAGCCCTTTTTCACGGACATGACAAGCATAGAAATACAAAGAGAGGAGATAGAAAAACGTGTAGAGGACATCTTTCCGCTCAGAAATCCACGCGACCGACTCCACATGCAGGGCATGTACCCCAAATAGTAGGGCTGCCACAGCAGCAATATAAAATTTGCCGGAGATCTTCTTTATGACCAGAAGAACCAGGATTGAATTGAAGATATGGATTAGGAGGTTGGTTAGGTGAAAGACAAAAGGATCGAATTTATTAAACTGATAATCAATGGCTAGAGAAAGCATGGCCAACGGGTGATAATTGCCCATGTAGTTTTCCGAAAAGATAGCTGCGATATTTTTAGCAGACAGGGATTGGATATAAGGATTTGTGCCTACATACACCATATCGTCCCAATTCGTAAAATGACCCTGAAGGGCCGGGTAATAGGCGATGAAAGAAATAATGGCAATACCTGCCATCCAAATCAGAGGCCGTTCGGCCAGGGGGCGATTGGTTGTTTTCATGTCGTCTGAATCGGCAAAATTATGAATTTTGCGCCTGGCTGAGAATATTTCTACCTTTATCTGCCGAAATCGCATGTGCCCTGTGAACAAAAAACCTTCTGCACCGGAACCCAGTTGGCTCAGGTATTCTCCTCTCCTGATCCTTCTTCTTACCCTGCTGTTGCACCTGCCCACCGCAAGGTTGGGCTTTGTTTACCTCGACGATGATATCCTGGTCCTCAGTAACCACGAAAAGTTAAGCCACATTTCAAATGTCGGTCAGGCATTCCGGAGCGATGCATTCTTTGCGAACATGAGCCCGTATTACCGTCCAATGATGAATGTTTCTTTTATGGTGGATGCCATGGCAGGAGGGACATCACCGGCTATATACCATACGACTAATGCGGTTCTTCACGCTCTGGCATGTGTCAGTTTATTCTGGCTGCTGGAATTACTCGGTTTCAGCCGGGTAAAGGCGTTTGCCGGGGCTGTGCTCTTTTCCATTCACCCAATGATGGGTCACGCTGTTAACTGGATTCCGGCCAGAGGCGATTTGCTGGTAGCCCTGTTCGGTATACTCTCATTTGGCAGCCTGATCCGGTACATCAAAGAGACAAAACCGGTATATCTTATTGCTCACTCGCTTTCATTAGCGGCCGCCCTGTTCTCCAAGGAATCGGCCGTTTTGTTCCCATTTCTTTTCATCGGATGGTTTCTCTTGAAGAAAGTTCCCTTGCGGAACACGCGGACCCTGTTTGTAGTAGGATCATGGTTGATGATCTATGCAGGATGGTTCTACCTCCGTACGATTTCAATCGATCATCGGGATGACGGGCAACTGGGTTTTCATGCGCTTCTGAAGAACATGCCTTTCCTCCCGGAGGCAGTGGCACGGTTCTTTTTCCCCTTCGGCCTTCCGGTTACGCCTGTTTTCTCGGCGGGATTTACCCTTGCCGGAATAGGAATCACAGCAGTACTGTTAGGGATGGTAGTGCGGAAACGGGAAAAGGGTGCGACCTATTTAATGCTGTTCGGAATGGTTTGGTTTCTCAGTTTTTGCTTTCCCAACATGTATGTCCGACTGGAATCGGCCAATGACAGCTTTGAGTACCTCCTGCATCGCACCTACTTGCCCTACATCGGTTTTCTAATCGTTGTATTGGCGCTACTACCTGATTCCTGGATAATTACAAAGAGAAAAGTGAACCGGTGGGGTCTAGGCGTGATGGCTCTTGTATTATCGGTGACGACCGTCGCTCAACAGGCAAAGTACCAGGATGCCATTTCCTACTGGGGGTCGGCCATACGGTATGCTCCGGAGAAGGCATGGTTTCACTATTTTATGGGCAGGTACTATTTCAAACTAAAGGACAACAAACGGTTCGGCGATTACCTCCGGGTGGCAGACAGCCTGAAGACGTACCCGGAATTCCGATACCAGCTGGGAATGGTTGCCATGATCGAAGACAAGGACTATGACCTTGCTTACCGATACTTCAGCGATGCACTTAAAAACGGGTACGGAGGGAAGGAAGCCCACGACAATTTTGTCGGATTGTGCATTGAATCCAGCAGCGACCTGTTTAAAAAAGGAATGTACGAAAAAGCCATTTCACGGTGTAAGGAAGCTCTGACCAATGATCCGGGGAATGCCGTGGCAGCTTACAACTTGGGAATATACCTGGTAACGATAGGAGAGAAGCAACGGGCAGCCTCCATGTGGCGTCGCGCGTTACATAATAAACCCGATATGGCTGCAGCCTGCAGAAGTCTTTGCCTGTACTATCAATATGATGTGAAAAAGGCTGATTCAGCAGCCTGGTTCGCACGTGAGTTTAAGAAACTTGGTGGAACAGGCGAACTGATCAGCCCGCAATAAAACCTCTTTCCTGAGTTATTTATTCGACTTCAGGTCGCCATTGGTGTCAAAGGTGAAGTTGCTTTTGATTTTGGCAACGGTTTTATAGGTCACTTTGACCTTCTCTTTCCCTTCGTACAACTCATCACCTTCCGTAATCTGAGTTACACTGATGACTTCAAAGTTTTTATCCAGCGATTTAAGATAGTCCTTTGCCTTCTTCGGGAGATAGGTGTCATGGATCCTTCTCTCAATGCGCAATGACTTACCGGTGGTATCCATCACCATAACAGCAGGTTCATCCATTATGGTAAGCGTCGCCTTATAGTTGTTCTTTTCCTTCGACCAGGATACAGGAACATCCATGGCCTGGGGGAACTTGAACTGAAGTCTTTCCTTGATGTTCTGAGGCACTTTATCTGGTTGGATCGGCTGCGAGAAAGCAACGATGCCGGCCAGCATGAAAAACAGGGTAATCAGTACTTTATTCATATCGCATGCAGTGTTTATAGTTATTTCTTTCCATAACCTCAGGCCCGTTTACTTTTTGACCCTATCGTATAAACATACAATAAGGTCAAAAAGTGTGTAATTAATGAAAATTAATTACATCCGGAAACGAAAGCCGTAAGGTCTTTTCGGTTGTTGTCTAATTTTCAGGCTTTGCCAGGCTCGCACGATGTTCCTTGCGGGCAGTGTAAAGTTTCTTCCCGCCATAGCCCAAACCAAGCGCCAGCAGGATCCCCACACCACCGTCGATCGGGGCACCGACCGGAGTTTGCCCGCCACCCTGTGTGCTGCCAGGTGTTCCGCTACCCGGAGGGCCCGGGGGATCAGGCAACGAGATGAGTGGCAGGGCAAGGATAGCTGTCAGAATTAAAATCAATTTGATCTTTTTCATATATGTAATGTTTTGATTTACAGATTATTAATTAACCCCGGATGATTTAACGGATGAAAACTTTGCTCGCTGAAGTTACCTTTTCGCTTTCAACTTTCACCAGATAGAATCCCGTAGGTTCATCCAAATTGATTTTGTTGATGGAATGGGGCTGAATGGCTTTCCTTGCAATTTCGCTTCCAAGGAGGTTATAAACAACAATTGTGCCGTTCATGTCGCCCTCAACATTGACATAGGCCGTTTTATCCGACGAATAGATTCGGATTCCGGCGGTGAGCTGGTTCTCGGGTGTTCCTACTGGCGCAAAATGCAGGTTGAAACGGTGAACCGGTTGCCCCGAACCAGCAGTGAAGGTGTAGACCGGGGTGTTCTTCAGGTTCTGGACCTTATTTGCGACCAGGTCTTCCAGATAAAATTCGGTTCCCGGAGCAAACGATTCGAGACCGGTAGCGTTCAGGGTAAATTCTGTGACAGTACCCGGTTTAAAACCGAGTTCGATCACCGGTGAACCGGCCAGGTCGGGCAGGGTGTTGATCGAGAGATTCTCATCGCCCGGGATCATGGAGAATATCTGCGGGGTTACCAGGCCGTCCATCAGTTTAAGAGCGTCAAATGACGATTCATAGCCGCTGGTGGCTGAGGTGTTCAGGTGAATTTGCGTCTGGTCCCAGTATTCATTGCCCTGGATTCTC
>DAONFN010000010.1:14090-19331 GCA_035403625.1 Bacteroidales bacterium | reverse complement strand
GACTACCCAGCGAATCGCCAATATAACGGTAGTGGTGAATGGACTCGGACCCGTAGTGGTGACCGTCACGCAGGCCGGCGTAACCCCGACCCTGATGGTGACACCGGAAAACCTTAGTGTGACGGCCGCTGCCGGGAACACCAACTTCACAGTGGCTTCCAACAGTTCGTGGTCTGCTATCTCCGGATCGGCCTGGTGTACCGTCACCCCGTCGGGGACCGGCAACGGCACCATCGATGTGACTTACCAGGAGAATACGAACCCTGATTCGCGCACCGCCGTGATCACCGTTACGGTTGGCGGACTCACCCCGGTGGAGGTGACCGTTGTTCAGGAGGGGACCGTTGGGATGCAGGATAAGATCATGGGCAATGTATTGATCTTCCCGAACCCGACAAGCGGAAAAGTTACGATCAGCTCAACCGACCGAATGCTGATGCAGATGGATGTCGAAGTGCTTACCGCCGACGGCCGGATCATCGATGTGATGACTTGTTCGGGGAAGGACAGCTATACGGTTGACCTTACCTCACATCCGCGCGGTTCGTACCTGTTGCGAATCACCTCTGCAGAGGGAACCATCGTGCGAAAGATCGTGCTCCGGTAAGGATTACCTTCTTTGCGAATAAATTGAAACCGGGTTGCATCACAGCAGCCCGGTTTTTTCTTTTCACCGTTGTAATCAACCTGAAGGGTGATTTTTTTATTCGTTTGATGAAAATGCCTGCTGACGACTATTTTCAGTAACAGAAATCATCTTAACGAACCGGTAAAATTTCATTTCTTGATTACCCTCAGAATGCCGGACGAATCCTCCGAAATGGCTTTTATCAGGTAGACCCCGTCGGGCAGGTCCCCCATCCAACATGCGACCTGTGAAGCGGAACGAACCTCCGTGGAGAAAATCCTGCGGCTGTGAATGTCGAATAGCTTGATGGATAACGGTTTGCCTGCATCCACCGGCGGCCAGGACACGTTTAGCATTCCGGTGACGGGATTGGGCCACGCCCGGATAGCACATGGTTTGGCCGGTTTCAGAATTTCTGACATTTCCGGGTTGTTGTCGGGCTGGATATCGGCACGGCTTTTCGATTGATAGCACCAGGGACCATCCGGGCTGATATAGGCCGATAAATATCCTCCCGGATCTACGGCCGTACCGGGTAATAGTCTGATCTTCTGGCCGGAGATCAAGGTGGCGGATCCGCCGGATGCAACCCGGAAGCGGCTGCCATTGCCGGCAACGGTAAGTGCAATGGTGGCATTATAGCAATTGGCCTCACCCGGGTCGATTGTGTCGTTCATGACTTGCTTAAAAAGAGGAAGGGCAGCCGGTGTTGTAAAATTATAGAGGGCCGGCGTGTCGTATATACTGTCGAGGATAACGTTGAAAACGGCCACCCGGTAAGTTGTTCCCGGTAACAATCCGGTGACGGATGAGGTCGAGTCCATTCCCCGGTACAGGCAATACCACCCATCTACGATGCTTCCACCCCCGAAGGTACTGTTAGCGATATACGCAGTTCCGGGAACAGGCACAGGCGCTCCGGCCACTGTATCGCGGATAAAGACCACGGTCGCGCACGGTTTCACGCTCCGGCTCCAGTGCACTGTAGCAGATGACGAATCGATGTCGCTACACCACAGCGCGATAACCGAGCTGTCGTACTTCAACTCCAACGCGCCCATGTCGATCCGGTTGTATTTTCTTAACTGGCCTGCCAGGTCGAGGGTGTCGGAGCATAACGAATCGGCGCCGGCGTTGACGCACGGAGAGCAGGCTGACAATGTATAATGACTGACGATCAGGTCGGAACTGTCTAATTCAGACAGTGGAGCTATCAGCATGGGATCGCCGGTCAGGTTGCCGGTGCCGGGTACAGGCGAACTGGTGCAGGAATAGGCCACCGAATCGATGCCAGTGCTCCCGGTATAACTGGCGAAAAGCGGTGCCGTTACACTCTTGATCACGCAATTGGAAAGCGTAATGGCCGAACTTCCCGCCGAATCGTAGTGCGCTCCGTGATAGATGGTTTTTTGGAAGAATGCCGTGTTGACCGGGTTGTTAATGATGGTGGAATTGGTGATCGTGGTGGAGCTTCCCGCGACCAGGTTGATCGTTCCGTAACGGTTAGAAGAATTATTGCTGATGATGCTGTTGGATACAGACAGCTTTCCGAAATTCCTTAATGCAGGCCCGGCATCGCTCATATTGTGATGGATGACCGAGCGATTCACGAAACCGGTTCCCGACAGGATACAGATTCCTGCTCCGCCTGCGGCCCGGTTGTGGCCGATGTCGCAGTTTTCGACCCACAGGGTGTCGCCGCTATGTTTGATGCCCGTTCCGGTTCCTCCAGCAATGACGAACACAAATCCAAAGATCCCCCCGGGGCTCGAAGTGACATAGGTGTGGTTGCTGTTGTTGCAGATGCGGGTGTTCGATACCCGGGTCTTCCCGCTGGAAACCACCGCGAAATTGCTGTGGGATATCTCGCAGCTGTCGATGTGTGCGATCCCTGCTACATTGATGCAGCCGGCGTGGTAGTTGGTATCGAAAGAAATATTGGTGAACCGGCACCGCAAAAGGGTGAGTGATTGGGAGGAAAGGACACCGCCTCCATCGCCGTTAAAGAGGCAATTATAAACCGTGGCAGGACCCGAGGAGGTGACTGCCGTCCCCCGGTTGCTTTCGAACGAGCTGTTGGTGAGATCCAGGGTACCCTTGCAGTAAATCCCGGCACCCGCCCAGTCGTCAGGCAACGATTGACGGGTCAGGCTGCAACTGTCGATAACCAGAGTGCTTCCGGTATCACCATAGATACCTGCTCCTCCCCAATAGTATCCGTAGGTTGTACCGGCGGGCTGGATCCGGTTACTGTCGACAGAACTGTTGCGCAATTCCAGGTACGCTTCACTGAAAATGCCGGCCCCGGAGCGGGCATTGATGTTGTGACGGACCTTACAATCCTTCAGAAGGAGGGTCCCTTTATTGTAAATTCCCGACCCTCCTGTATATCCACTGTAATAATTTCCAGCATATTTTCCGAATGCATAATTGTTCTTCACCTCACACCGGCGCATTTCAAGACGGGCGTTGGTGTTGTTGAAGATGCCGGCGCCGATCAACTTCTCCGTGTTGCCATTGTTTTCCGGGTAATTGGCGTACCCGTCGCGGATGATCAGCCCATCGAGCAAGGCTGGATCGGACCAGGGTGTGGTTGACGGGTATGAGTAAAACACATGAAAAGCGTTGTCGGTCGAATCGGTGATGTTCCCGACATTGGCGGTAAAGATGGATGGATGAGTTTCAATGATACGGTGTGAAAGATCCTGCTCCGAGCCGCTGAATCCCCCGAATACTTTGACCCCGGGTCCGTATTCGAAAAATTTGCGGAAATCGTTGTCGACACAGGCCCGGTAGGTGCCTTGCTTAACCCAAATACTCGAGCTGAGCGGAACATCACGGATCGCCTCGTACAGCAAGCTATAGCCGGGATACCGGCAACTGGGGGCATTCCCTGACAGCGCGTTCGCCCACGATGTCCCCGGACCGGCTTCCACCGCTGAATCGCATACATACACTATATTCCCGTTTAAGTTGATGCTATGCGTCTGTGATGCTGTTTGTTCCAGTCCTCCAAGGTCGACAAAAGTCTCCACCACACGGGAATTCCCGGCCGCATCGAGCGAATCACCGGTTGAAAGGAAAGTGTTGTTACCCCGGTTGATGCAGGGTGAACAGGGACGGGTATGCCAGTCGGCCATTGTCCCGTCGAATGACGGCCCTTTGCCGCCCGATGGGGATTCGAACACCGGGTTGTCGCGCAGGATCCGGGTCCCGGTAAAGCCGTATTCAATGCAACCGTCCGAGGCATTGAAATTACCCG
The DNA here is from genome assembly GCA_035403625.1 of Bacteroidales bacterium. GTDB lineage: Bacteria > Bacteroidota > Bacteroidia > Bacteroidales > FEN-979 > CAIVAT01. The sequence goes on along the minus strand of DAONFN010000010.1, from coordinate 15,441 downwards.
TGACCTGAACGTCATTTCCGAACACGATGCAGTTGAACAGGTCGGCGGTATCGGCCACGGGGACCTCATGACCCATGTTATCGATAGAGGTGGCGGCAATCCCCTGACCGGAATTGTTGACGATGGTAGACCCCTCGATACCCTGGCAGCCGGCGCCGACCCGCACCCCGCCTCCCGTGGTGAACTGACCTCCTTTGGCATTGTTGGCGATCAGGCTGTTCCGGATCCAGGTCGGGTTGTAAACGCCCCCTCCGTAACCTGAGGTCTGGTTATTGCAGATTTTCGAAGTGTTGATCGTCAGTGTGCCGAAATTACAGATCCCGCCTCCTCCCGTATTGGAAACCGCCCCGGCTGCGGTATTAAATGCGATCATGCTGCCGCAAACCGTGACAACCGATCCCGCTTTGTTATAAATTCCGCCCCCGTCGGTGGTGACAGAATTGTACCGGATGTCGCAGTTGAACAGGTCTGCCGTTCCCTCGTTCATCACCCCGCCGCCGGTCCAGCCTCCGTTGTTCCCGCTGATCTGTGTGTTGATCACCCGGAGAGTCCCGCCGGTCTTGTTATAGATCCCGCCTCCATACATTGTTATCCGGTTGCCGTTGACGGTGGAACCGGTGATAAGTGCATAACCGGCATTCAGGATTCCTGCGCCATAGGCATATCTCACTGTAACCTGGCGGTTACTGTCGATCCTGCAACCAGTGGCAACCAGGCTGTCGGCGTTGTAAATTCCACCACCTTCCGAATCATCATCGTTAAACCGGACCCGGCACCCGGCCATCGCCAGTTTTCCTGCATTATAGACCCCTCCGCCCGGCGTGCCGTTATAATAAGAACCATTGTAACTGGTTATTTTGTCGTTGTTTTCGATCCGGCAACTGTCCAGCGATACCTTGGCCAGGGAACTGATCTTCATGCCGCACCCGTTCCCTTTGGCCATATTGCCGGCAACGGTGACGGTTTTCATCCGCACCCGGGTACCGGAATTGACCAGGATACCGGCGCCATCGGAATTTCCGGAGGTTCCGTTGGCATAGCCCTGTTCGACCCGGCACCCATCCAGCAAGGCAGAATCCGAATAGAAAACAGCAGATGGGTTGATGTTCAAAACGTGGTATGCGTTATCCGTCGCCTGGCCGGAGTTTCCGATCTCCCCGCTCAGGATCGTTGCGTGCAGCGCCGGATTTCGCTGATCCCGGACGGTCTCATTGCCGGCGAACCCGCCGAAAACTTTCACCCCCGACCCGATATCAAACGAGTGCGACCGGTTTCCTGACAGGCTTGCCAGGTAGGTGCCCTCTTTAACCCAGATCTCCGTACCGGCAGGAGCGTCTTTCATTGCTTCGTA
>DAONFN010000010.1:5461-14080 GCA_035403625.1 Bacteroidales bacterium | reverse complement strand
ACAGCATATTCCTTCCCGTGTACTTGCAACTTTCCAGATTACCTGCAACAGCCTGAGCCCAAAAAGCTCCTCCACCATGGTATGAGGTTGCAGTATCGATCCGTACAATCCCCGTTGCATAATTTATTTTATTCATGGAGAGCCCGGTAGTGTCCAGTTCGAAGCATCCCATATCGACCGAATTATACCGGATCCGCTGCTGTCCGTCAAGGTCTGTTGTGTCGGCCGTCGGCACAAGAGAATTCGACCCGGTATTAAAGCAGGGCGAACACCATCGGACATGCCAGTCAGCCGTCAGCCCACTACCGGTGGTACCGTTTAGGACGGATGGGGATAGGAAGGAAGGATCGGTGTTTATCACGCCTGTCCCGGATACAGATCCCTGGATGCAGGAGTATTGCGGATCGAAGGTTGGCAGTGGCGCATTGGTGTTGACATAAAGACCGTCACCCCATACGATCGAATTCCAGAGGTAGTTGGATCCTCTGAAGATGTACAGGTCCTTGCCTGCATTATTCGCCAGGGTTGTATTGATCAATTTCGACATGACCTGGTTGTAACTGGTGGTGCTGCCACTGTATAATCCACCACCATAGGAAGCCGAATTATTAACGATCAGACAGTTCGTCATGGTGGCGTTGCCGCTGTTACAGACCGCGCCGCCATTATGGGCAGCCGTGTTGGCAGAGAACCGGCACCCGGAGATCACCGACGGACCTGTCGAATAGTTCAGGTAAATCCCGCCGCCGTTGTATGCCCGGTTTCCGGTAAGAATGCAGTTCGACACATTGATCTTTTTATTGTTGTAGATCCCACCGCCATCATTATTGCTGTAATTGAATTTTATGGTGCAATTGCGGATGTTGATCAGGGCTGAGTTGTAGATTCCGCACCCGGGTTCGCCAGTACCGCTGTTGAATGCGCCTGAAATAATCAGACCGTCGAGCGTGGAAAAAATAGTCCAGGTGGTTGTCACCAGGGTCTTCAGAATGATCTTGGTATTATCGGTGCTATCTGTCAAAGTGCCTATGTTTCCTGAGAAAACAGTCGGGTGAGTCGAATAATTGCGAAGTTCCATCGTCGTATCATTCCCGCCGAACCCTCCGTAGACGGAAATATCCTGAACAATCTCGAACGATTTCCCCCGGTCGTTGTCGGTCGATGGGAGATAGGTCCCTTCCGCTACCCGGAATTGCGTCCCTGCAGCGGCCGTTTTCATGGCCTGTGCCAGTTTGGTGTAGCCGTTCCCGGCAGAAGTGTTACCATCGAGGGCGTTGGCCCAGTTACTGCCATTCATAGTTCCGGCTCCCGCAGGAGTGACACAAATGATTTGCGACCAGGCAGGCTGCCAGCTTATACCAGCAACCGCAACAAACAGAAATGGCAGAAATCCAAGCTTTTTCATCGGTGTGAATTTTATACTTCGGCTGATCAGGTTTGCAAATCCTTGCAAACCTGATCGCTCAGCATTACAAATATACTGAAGGAATGCGGTTTCGGGAAGCCCGATGAAGGTACCGCGAGGTTATTGTATGAAGGGCCGGTTTTTTTGGATCAGATAGAAGATCGGAGGGGCTAACGGGTTCTGGAGATCAAATGATAAAAGCACAACCTGTCTGACAATTTATAACGGTACGCAATTTAGTTGACACTTTTGTCAGTGGAAATTTCCGACAGTGTTACCCTAAAAATTCACGTTAAATCCTACTGTTTCCGTATTAAAACCACTTTCGCGTTGTCGTTTTTTCTTGTTTGTGCCAGGAACTCCGTAAAAGGAATATAGTCGGCCTGACTGTAATGACCGCTTCGCAGGATCGTCAGCCGTGTGATCCGGATGTGGTTGTCGTGAGTGTTAACTGCCAGGTGATATTGCCCGTAGGGGGTGTTGAGCGATTGTTCAGACGGGAGAAATTCGGCCGATAATCCTTCCGGGAATTCGATGTCGGTGGTATCGATGTCGGTAAATGATGTCCGGATCACGAGATCACATTCGCGTTCTTTGTCCAAGGTGAACACGTTCAGTTTGCGGTCATCCAGGACACAGGGGATGTGGTACCGCATCTCGCTTGTGGAGGCAAATCCAGGAATGGAACATTCGGCTGTCTCCGATACCTCCGGTACGAAGTCTCCTTGTCGTGCATAGGTAAGCCGGGTGATTCCCGACAGGCTGATACCGATCCTTCGTGTAAAGCGGTTGTGTTGTTCAGCGGGCGATATTTCTGCAAGTGATTCCAACTCTTCACTCTGCTCACACCGGTTGATGGTCTTCATTGACATTCCGGCATTTCCCACTGAGTCCATCCGGATTTGAAGGGTTCTGACACTGGAGTTGTCGCCCGGAGTGTAAGACGGTGTTGTAGTAAGGGAAGCGCCGTTCTCCGTGATTGCCAAGGTCGGACGTCCCTGGGTGAAACTTCCCAGGAAGCCGAACGGAATGGTCGGGCTGGTGCATTCCAACCACAGGGTGTCAGGCTCATCGGGGATACACAGGATCGCATGGTTAAACAGGTTGTCGGGGAACCCGGTATCCAACGCTGGTGCTTCCGGTCCTCCGTAAACCAGGCAGTAACACGACCGGATCCCTACTGCCGAAAGCAGGGCTTTCGTGTAATTGACAAGCCCTTTGCAATCGCCGTACCCCTTGCGATCGACATATTCAGCTGACACAGGCTGCCATCCTCCGATTCCCACCTGCACACTGATATAGCGGGTCCGGCTCTGCATGTACCGGAAAATGGTCCGGGCTTTTGAACGGATATCATGGTTCTCCCGGGTGATCTCCCTGAGTTTGTTAATCGTCTCATCCGGCAGCCGGTCGCGGTCTTTCATCAGCCAGCCGATGAACCGGCCGAAATCAGCCCAGGTGTTGAACGGGCCTTCATAGTCGTTGATCCGGAATTGCACGGGGGCCAGCAACAACGACGGAGCACGTTCATGAAGGGGAGGGGAGTAGGGTTCCTCGGTCAAGGCCGGCAGGTCACCGATAGCAAAGGTCAGTTTTACCTGGTCCGCCTCTTTCGTTTCAAGCGGGTCCGGCATGCCGCTCAGCATCCGGTACCGGGGCCGCAGATTTTCCTTGAAGATAAGTTCAAAGCGGGCGGTATCGAGTGATACATTTTCATTTGTGACGGGATTCCATAAGGGATAAAAGGGAGTTTCCGAATGGGTAACCTGGTAGGTGTATTCAACTGTCACCGGGTAGCGGGAAAAAACCGGCGCGATGTGTTTCATCCGGTAATCGGAGTACAGGGTCCCTTCGGGGGTTGCACTCTCATCCCTGATCTCGAGGTTTCTAAACTGGCGGGTAATATCTGTCCCGAACTCATCATACATCCTGAATTTTATTTCCTGAACCGTACTGGAAGAGTTGTAATGCACGGTCAGTTCAGCCAGATCGGCAGCCCTGGAATTCAGGAGGGTCATCACGGTGCGGCAGTTTTCCCGGTATTTTGACGGTCCGAGAACCTCCATCCTGTATTGTTGTTCACGAATAACCATCCGTGCGTTGCGAAGCAGTTCGTTGGGTATCAGGGCAACGGGATACCCGGGGGCCGATGCTGCCCCCAACCGGCTCAGCGTCAGGAAGATTCCCGATAGTAACAGACAGATCCGTTTCATCCTCAGGGACTTTTCTTGAGAACTACCTGTTCCAGGTGTTTGGCAGTTGCCAGGCGGAACAGTTCCCGGAGGAGGTCGTACTCTTCGGGAGGGAATGAATTTTTTATTACGGCAAGCGTACTGTTTATCTGGATTGAGTTTGCCGATTGCTGGGTGCGGAAGCGGAAGGATCCCCCTTTGTCGGGTAACGTCACCTGGGCTTGTTTCGGAAGTTCCTCGACGCTCCATCCTTCCGGGAGATTGACGGTTATCAGGGCTGTTTCATTCAACGGGCATCCGAAATCAACCGGGAATTCACGCTTCTCACGCAGAAACGGGTTCCGGGTCCGGCCCAGGTCGAGCAGGGCATTGAAATAGATGTGATCACCTGCAGCCTGTACCCCGGAAGGCATTGAAATTGTGTAGGTTTCATTGAATGGTTTTTCCGGATTTTCAAGATTTTCCAGGGTCACATGGGAAGCGATCCAGTTCGGAGAACGGTCGGTAAAAGCCTTCAGGAGGTCCTTCTCACTGGTTTCGGCCGCTGCGTTGCGACGGTCATTTGCCTGAATCCCCCCGCTGCTGAGGGTACAAGTGCCTGTAAGGCCACCGTCGGCGGTGAGGGTGAGCGTGGCTGTGATAAAATCCTTCCTGCTTTCCCGCCCCTGCAGATGGATCCACCCCGGCCTGTTCCTGGAAATAATGCGCCCGTTCCCGTTCAGGCAGCGCTCCGGCAGTGTATTGAACGGGATCACCCTGGAAGTGGCATCCAGCAGGTAGCCAACGCTATCGATGGTGACACAAGCGACTACGTAGTTGAAATTTGCAAGGATCGGATACATTTCGATGATCCGTCCGTGGCTGCGGGTACTCAGGATCACCGGGTCGGCGTTTAAACCCGCTTCATTGAGAATAGCCGTCAGCATGAGGTTGATGTCAGCCACTGAGCCGGTTCCCGATTCCCAGGGTTTCCGGGGAGGGTTACCGGCATAGATCCCGTATTCGCTGTTCCATTTTACCTGGCGCCTCGTGGCTTCATAGATTGCGCGGACTTTATCCAGCGCCTGGGTTGCCCCCGAGAGGATGCCGGGAAGTTGGTCGGAGATGAACCCGCCACGCCTGCTGGTCGATCCGAAATTCGCATCCTGCATTAATTTGTCGTTGATGGTTTCCCAGTTGCCCATCACATTCTCAATGCTTTTTTCCGGGAAGTGAAGCGTGGAAAGTTCGAATTCAGTGCCCAGTAAAAAATCTTTCGGCGTGGTCATGTAGGGCTCCTGTTTGAATGCGGGAAGGTCGCGGGCGACCCAATGGTAGGCGGTTGCGAGGGGGTCATACACTTCGGTGCGGGCAGAGGTGCGGGGGGCAGCCCCGGTCCCCACCCCCAGTTGAGATTCGATATGCACTTCAAACCGCGTATGGGTGGGGTAGGATTCGTTCACTGCGAAAGAAAGGGATCCAGTGGACAGGGTTTTATAGTTGAAATACTCGGGGATGGTTACGGTGTATTCGCTCACAAGTACCGGGATCATCGCCTGAAAGGTCCAGGGCTGGAGGTTGAAAAGAAAATCGGAATTGACCTCGTATTCATATTCCACGATCGATCCCGGTTTTGCCGCCGGCATGGCGACTTTCTGACGGAACCAGTGCTGACTTTCCTCCTCCAGGAAGATATCTTCATTGCGGACTTTGGTCTTCTCCACTTCCCCATTCACAAGGTTAAAAGTTGCCCCTTTGAAATACTTGACCTTTTCCCGGTCGCTCTCATTTTTATACAGGGGTATCATAACGGTGGCATGGTCGGTTCCCCCTGGTTTCAGGATGAGGATCCGTGTTTTTCGCTCAAAGATGAGGTAGAACCCTTTCGTCCCGTAATCGAACCGGGTCGACCCGATATCGGCGATGATGATGGCTTCAGCCGATGTGTCACAACCGGAAGGCCGGTTGAAATCGGCAGGAGAGATCTTGTCGAACCGGAAGGCAGGTTTTTGTGCTGACAGAAGAAGCGGGAACAGCAGGAACATGGAAATGCTCATGCACGGGAGGAGCATGCGCGGGACGGGTATGCTTGCCATAGGATGAGGCGGTAAGGGTGAATACAGGAAATTTGACAGATACCGAAATTAGGAAAAAAGTGGATGGGATTGACCGTTAACCTTCGGATTTTTTTTTATCCGGATGCACTATCATCCGGCAACGACAGAGATATTGACCCGGGATGAGAACCATCCTCCGCATTTTTTGCAACACCCTTCCCGCGGTTCCTTTTTTTCAATTATGTTTTCGAACTGCCCGTGATTACCTTTACAGGTAACTTCATAGATTTCTCGTATGAAAACCACCTGCATGATCCCTGTAATTATTATGATGGCGGCCGGTGTTACCCTTGGCCAGCCTGCCGATACGGCGAAAACAAATTATCTGGGCCCGGCTGAGTTGCCCCTGCTCCGGAATACCCGCGACCTGCTGCGACATAGCTATGGATTCACCCTGGCGGTCAATTCAATGGTGCTGGGAGGGATGGCCATGATCGGGATCGACCTTGCCCGGGGAGAGTTCGGTGCCCCTGGGTTTATCGGTTTCGAGATCGGTTTCGGAGGGGTCGAGATGTCGAAGTACTCACCGATCGCGTTGGTCAGGGCGAAGCAGAATTTCAGGGGGCTCCGGGATGCCTGGCCTGACACAGTTTCGTATAATGAGATTTCCCGGCAAATCTGCCTTGCCGCGACACTCAGTGAAGTGTCCATGGCCTGCACCTTCCTGGGAGAAGCCATGATCATCATCGGGGGATTTGAAACCGGAGATGCGGGACCGATCCTTATCTGCACCGGGGTAGCTTTAGGCGGAGTTGCTTTGGGTACCTCGATCGCGACTTCCGTGGTCACCCGGATGGCACAACGTGCGTTAAACACCCCGGCCGGGTCGATTACCCTGCATGCAGGCGCTTCGGGTGTGGGTGTTAGTTACAGGCTCCCCTGAACGGAGGAACCAACGGCCGCGCGGTCCTGCGAAAGTAATCCGGGCACTCATGGCATCATCACTAACCTGAAATGCTCGCGAATGCCCTCTGCCGTCAAGGTGACGAGGTAGAGTCCGGCAGGGATCCCGGAAAGGCTTACGGTCCGGTTCCCGTTCCAGGGATACTTACCGGCCATAACCGTCCTTCCTTGCATAGAATCGATCTTTATATTCACCGTCTCCACCGGCGAGCCATTTCGCTGTTCAATGAAGAATTTGCCGCGCGCAGGGTATAATACCCCGCTGCTCTGCGGCGGAATTAGGGTCCTGGGCTTGCCCAGGGGTTAATACCCGTGATTAGAGGCAGTGGATTGGAATCCGTGTTAGGGAGATGTAAAATCTTCTTGCAAAATCTGAATGCATTCTTTAACTTCGTTGCCAAACGAGTTAATTTTTATAACACCTCAGCCCAATGAAGAAGTTATTATTCTTGTTTGCTTATCTGTCGCTGGTATTTGTTGCTTCAGCTCAGGTCGGGATAAATTCCGACAACAGTACGCCCGATCCTTCGGCGATGCTCGATGTTAAGTCGAATTCCCGCGGATTTTTACCTCCCCGCATGACGCACGCGGAGATCGAAGCCATTGCCAGCCCGGTTGACGGGCTCATTGTCTATTGTACCGATTGCGATCCGGAAGGGGGAGGGGCTTTTTTCGGCTACCTCAACGGGTACTGGGCTGCCTTGTCCGTATGTGTGCCGCCGGCCAGGCCCGGGACCGGGAATCACCAGGCGGATAACGATGAGATCATCTGGAGTTGGACGGGGGTACCGGGTGCTGCCGGTTACCGCTGGAACACGGTCAACAGTTATCCGACAGCCATCGACATGGGGACCGCGTTGAGCAAAGCAGAATCCGGCTTAAGCAGCAATACTACTTACACCCGGTATGTGTGGGCATACAATGTTTGCGGAAGTTCATTGCCTCAGGTCCTGACGGCATCAACCACCTCGGCCCCGATGAGTGTCAGCATTGTCTCCTCCGCCAACCCGGTGTGCGCCGGTTCGCAGGTCACCTACACTGCAACGGTGGTCAATGGAGGGGCCAGTCCCACCTATAACTGGTACGTGAACGGCGTGATGCAGGACGACCACGGCGCGGTTCATGTGATGGCGCCCGATTCGTTCTTCGACATTTTCCTGGAAGTGTTTAATGGTTCAGGGTTCATCACAGGTGATCATGCGGTTTCCAACACGATTCACCAGGTGGTGACTTCGGTCCTTCCGCTCAGCGCCTCAATCGTCTCATCGGCCAATCCCTCCTGCGCCGGTTCGCAGGTCACCTTTACCTCCATCGTGGTCAATGGCGGCACCAACCCTGTCTATAACTGGTACGTGAACGGCGTGATGCAGGACGACCACAGCCCGGTTCATGTGATGGCACCCGATTCCTTCTTCGACATTTTCCTGGAAATCTTTGCCAGCCCGGGGATGGGATGCATTTCCGGCAGTCCGGCGGTGTCGAACACCATCCACCAGACGGTAAATCCGGTTCTTCCGCTCAGCGCCTCGATCGTCTCATCGGCCAATCCCTCCTGCGCCGGTTCGCAGGTTACCTTCACTTCAACGGTGGTCAATGGCGGGTCAAACCCTGTCTATAACTGGTACGTGAACGGCGTAATGCAGGGCGACCACGGTCCGGTTCATGTGATGGCACCCGATTCTTTCTTCGATATCTTCCTGGAGATCTTTGCCAGCCCGGGGATGGGATGCATTTCCGGCAGCCCGGCGGTTTCCACCACGATTCACCAGGTTGTGAATCCGGTCCTTCCGCTCAGTGCTTCCATCGTCTCATCGGCCAATCCCTCCTGTGCCGGTTCGCAGGTCACCTTTACCTCCACGGTGGTCAATGGCGGGACAAACCCAGTCTATAACTGGTACGTGAACGGCGTGATGCAGGACGACCACAGCCCGGTTCATGTGATGGCACCCGACTCGTTCTTCGACATTTTCCTGGAAATCTTTGCCAGTCCGGGGATGGGATGCATTTCCGGCAGCCCGGCGGT
>DAONFN010000010.1:0-5361 GCA_035403625.1 Bacteroidales bacterium | reverse complement strand
GTGGTCAATGGCGGGACAAACCCTGTCTATAACTGGTACGTGAACGGCGTGATGCAGGACGACCACAGCCCGGTTCATGTGATGGCACCCGATTCCTTCTTCGACATCTACCTGGAAATCTTTGCCAGCCCGGGATTGGGATGCATATCCGGCAGTCCGGCGGTTTCCACCACGATTCACCAGGTTGTGAATCCGGTCCTTCCGCTCAGCGCCTCAATCGTCTCATCGGCCAATCCCTCCTGTGCCGGTTCGCAGGTTACTTTCACTTCAACAGTGGTCAATGGCGGGACAAACCCTGTCTATAACTGGTACGTGAACGGCGTGATGCAGGACGACCACAGCCCGGTTCATGTGATGGCACCCGACTCGTTCTTCGACATTTTCCTGGAAATCTTTGCCAGTCCGGGGATGGGATGCATTTCCGGCAGCCCGGCGGTGTCCAACACGATCAGCCAGGCAGTCACAATCCTCCCGGTAACTCCGGTTGAGGGTGTCCATATCCCGGGAACCACGCAAGTACAATGGAACTGGAATACGGTGACAGGGGCCACGGGGTACAAATGGAGCACGACCAACAATTACCTGGCAGCCACTGACCTGGGCACTTCCGCAACCTATACCGAAACCGGGCTTACCTGCAATACAGTCTATACCCGGTATGCCTGGGCTTATAATATCTGTGGCCAATCACAGCCAATCTTGCTGACTCAGTCCACTTCGGCGTGTCCGTTTGTTTGCGGGCAGAATCTGGTTATTAATCACGTTGCCGGAGCCGTGGCACCGGTCGATAAAACGACGACTTACGGTACGGTGACCGGTATTGCCGGCGAACCGTCCAAATGCTGGATTACCAGCAACCTGGGCTCAGATCACCAGGCAACGGCCGTCAACGATGCCACCGAAGCCTCTGCCGGATGGTACTGGCAGTTTAACCGCCAACAGGGGTACAAACATGATGGTACGACCCGTACCCCGAATGCTGCATGGATCGGCAATATCAGCGAAAACTCCGACTGGCTCACCGCCAACGATCCCTGCAGCCACGAAGTCGGATCCGCATGGCGATTGCCTACGTATTCTGAATGGTACAATATAGAAAACACCGGCGGCTGGACTAGCTGGAACGGCCCATGGGCCTCCGGGCTGAAACTGCACGCCGCCGGCCTCCTCAACACCAGCGCTGGTTCGTTGTATGGCCGGGGTGCAGGCGCCTGGTACTGGAGTAGATCGCAGTTTAGTGTTGGTCTCGGCTGGTTTTTAACCTTCAGCAGTGGCGACAGCGGCATGGACTATTCCGGCAAGGCGACCGGCTTAAGTGCCCGGTGTCTCAGGAACTGATAAAGTTCAGGGGCGATTGGTGATGAAAAAGGAGGGCGCCCAAACGGGCGCCCTCCTTTTTTTTACCGAAAGAACCTGTGAATTAGAGTTTGATCAGTTTGACGAAGCCAACCTTCCGGTCTTTCATCACTTTGATCAGGTAGAGACCTGATTCGCGGCCGGCAAGGTCGAAGGTGTACTGTTTCTTCAATGGCAGGTCGGTACGGATCACGCCATCGCCCATCAGGTTGAATACCTCCACCCGGATGTTGCCCTCGTTATCCGCATCGTTCAGTTCCAGGGTAAACTGTCCCGGGGTCGGGTTCGGATACACCCGGAAGAACTGAGCCTCTTTCGGCAGCGTCACGTCCGTCACGGTTGCAGTCGCTGACTTCAGCAAAGTGGGGCAGAACTGACCGGTGATATCGATGTATGCATTCACGGAGGAGCCGTTCTGGAAGTGCGTTCCCTCCTTCATGAGGATGTTCTGGCCGGCAATAAAGGCGGCAGATGCCCCGTCCTCGACGATAACGGTAGTGCCGTCACCCGCCAGGGTAATAGTCTGCAAAGCCTCAAAGCAATGCGAATTGCCGGTCGGGATGGTAATGTTGTTCAGATTGAGGTTCACAGCCGGGATCACCTTCAGCAGGTAGTCCTCAGTTTCGCCGTACCCCCATTCACCGCTGCCATTCCAATCTTCGGTAACCTGGGTGGAGCTGATCGTGAATCGTGCCCAGACGTAGCCTTTTATGGGGCCGATGAAGATAGGCTGGAGCATGCCGGTACCGGACAAAAGCCCGTTATATCCCGGAGCAACAGGATGATTAACCAGGACATGTTCAGGAACCATCGGGCCGTTGTAACATTGAGCCCCTCCTTCCCAGCTCCCATCCCGGTTCCAGTCGATCAGAACATTCACGTAAGCGGTTGTTTGGCTGGGGTTCTGAATGTACATGTCAAGATTCTGACCCCAGATTGCGGGCGTACACACACTTCCGAGCGGCTGTGCAGACGAACCCATGCAGGGTATAATGATTTCCGAGCCTGTGGCACCGGTAATCGTGTATGCACCGGCAATGGTCAACCCGGCGTCGTTATCGTTGACACATTCGTCCATATTATAGAGTCCGGGTGTGAAATTCGGACAAACTCCGCCATTGCCGTCCATTTCACTGTCTTCGGAGGGGCCGAAGAAGGCTCCCCCGAGGGTGGTTTTGACAAAGCCGGCCGGTTCGGCATTCATACACGTCGGGAACTGACCCATGACACCCAGGTCGGGGTAAGCCGGGGCTCCTTCGGGAGCGTCGCCGAAGTCGAAGGTCTCCGGTACCTGCACCAGTATCCGGTAATCTTCCACTTCACCGTCGGCCGCGGGACCACCGGGTGTGGTAAGGGTTTCCGTGCTGAGACGGAACCTGGCAAACGTATAACCCGTTGTTGCACCGAGGGGTACAGTGATGGAAAAGGAATTGACTCCGTCGATAACGGTTTGGTTGTTGATGATATACTCATTGTTGGCTGATTCCCATACGCCGTTTTTATTCCAGTCGATCCATGCATTCAGTTTGCCGGAAACCGGGTTGCCGCCCAATTCGCCGCTGACAACCACATTGATAGACACAGTCTGACCGGGAGTCACAGAGGAGGGAAGCAGTACGCCGTCTTCGTCATCGATCCCGTTCACGTCGTCGCCCTCTGCCATCAGATCGGGTTGGCCATCGGTTTCATGATCGGGCCATACAAGCGGATCTACGCTCATCTTGAACTTACCTATATAATGTCGCGCACCACCGCCGGCCAGGGTGGTGGGGTAGGGTGACGGCGCATCGCCGAAATCGGTGCCGGATACGTATAACAGATAATCCTCCGTTTCTCCGTTGGCGTACGATCCGTCGCCGGTCCAATATTCCGGAAGGGCCACATCCGTAATGGTAAATCTGAACCATACGTAACCTCTGTTCGGTCCGATCTGAAAGCTCGATTGCGTAAGCAGACTAAGCAGGGAAGCCCGACCCGAAAAGTTATTTGGAACCTGAACGTTTTTCAGTACCCTTTCGTTGATTTGAGTGGTTCCGCTGCAAGGCATGAACGTGGTCCATTCGCCGTCCTGGTTCCAGTCGGCCAGCACATTCAGGTACCCCATGGCGGGGAATGGATTACCCGGTGGAGGGCTGAACCCGGTGACATTGATGTCGATGTCGGTTCCCCAGGTAGCCGTTCCGCAAATTACCCCTAGTTTTCCTCCCGGAGATAACGGGCAGGTGCTGACCACTCCAATGCCGCCACTTTCCGTAATGTTGTAAGCGCCGGGTTTGATCAGCCCTGCATCCATATCGCCAAAGCATTCATCCATGTTTGGCGGCGTGGTGTTGGGTGGCGCGGAAGGACAATTGCCTGCATTTCCATCGGTTTCATAATCCTTAAACATACCGAAATATCCACCGCCCACCCCCGTGGCTGTTGCGTGCCGGATGTAGGATCCCGGGACACCAACGTAGATACAGGTTGGGAACCAGCCAATAACACCCGGTAGGGGAGTGCCGGGATATGCGACATACCCTTCGGGAGCGTCACCATAGTCGTAATCGGAGGTAGTTTGTCCGACTGCAGTGGGAAAAGTTGCGATACCGGATAGAAAAACTAGTAAAAAGAGGCACCATTTCATGCGTTCGTAAATTGTTTTGTACATACTGTCATGGTTTTTCATGTTTGACAATAAGAGGTTGGAATATATATATTGATGTGAGCCTCTGCAGTTCATGAAAGGGTGATGGGTGCCGGAATGAAATCTGAATATGTTTAAACAATTGGATGTGAATGCAATAAATGGATTACCATGAGTATGCTATAACCAACGACGGACCTGTAAATACAGGCAGGTTCCTGAGAATGTAAGGTTAATTATATCAAAAATGTCAGAGTGAGTAAATATAATCGATTTTTTGCCAAATTGTATGCACACGCAATTATTTTTTATTTCAATAGAAACCACTAACAAAGAATACCATAGGAAAATTTAACCAAGCTATTGTATGGTTAAATATTATGTCAGTGCTGCGCTTCAATTCCGTTTTTTGCGTTGATCCCTGGATCGTGTACGCGGTCGGATTTGTAGGAAAGATCGTGAAGACAACCGATGGGGGAGATCACTGGACGCTCCGGAATACCAGCGAAAGGAAGGAATTGACCTCGGTGTGGTTTACGGAATCCTGTGTGGAAGAAAAATTCTATTGAATATAGAATTGTAACACCATTGTGGATCAGGATCAATAGTTGTGGGAACAAGGTAATATTTGGACCTTTGCAGGGACCAAATGACCTTCGATGAACGACTCCTACAACATACTGCTAAAACTAATCCTGCCCGAATCACTTGATGAATATTTTAAACTGACATCGCACCGTAAAGACGGCGAAGATTTGCATTTGTACCTGCGGGAGGTAAACACTGTGCCTGATGAATACAAGGGGCAGAAACTCACTTCCAAAGGCTTCTTTGATGAGATTACAGTACAGGATTTTCCCATCCGTGGGTATCGGGTTTTCTTACATATCACACGCCGTCGCTGGCTCAATGAAGATACGGGGAAGGTGGTCTTCCGGGATTGGGATCTTGTAGCTCAGGGAACGCGAATCACTAAGGATTTTGCGGATTTTTTAAAAGAAATCGGTCGATACTCAGGCGCATAGCATTCAAACGATCGGATCCTTTTATGGCGTTTCGGGCAAGAAACTCCAGCGACACTACCGGGATAAACTAAGTGAGTTCAAACAGTGGGAAAACTGCCATGATGCTTATAAAGGGCTTGTCTTTCCTGAGAATCTGGGTCCATACCTGTCCATCGATGAAACATCGTTATCCCACGGAGAACTTTACACGGTTGTAACCAATAAGGCTGCCAAAGGAAAGAAAGGCACTCTGGTGGCCATCATCGAGGGTACGAACTCTGACACCATCATTCCCTTCCTGCATCGGCTTCCTGCAAAAAGACGCAATAAGGTAGAAGAGATAACACTGGATCTCGCAGGGAACATGAGCCTGAT
>DAONFN010000009.1:0-20081 GCA_035403625.1 Bacteroidales bacterium | reverse complement strand
CTACCTTCCCTGGTTCTCCGGATAACGGGTCACCAAAATCTTCCTTACCTCGCGGTACAGGGTCTCGCGGAGTTTATCGAGGTTGCGGTTCTCCGTGGCAGAGATGAAAAGCGAGGGCAGGTTTTCCTTCGCCATCCAGGTTTTTTCCAGCTCTTCCAGGGTGAGGTTCTCGCGGGTGGCGGGGCTGAGGTCGAAGGGATCCTTTTCGGTGAAACGGTAAGCGTCGACCTTGTTGAAGACCATGATCACGGGCTTGTCGGCGGCGTGGATGTCGGCCAGCGTCTGCTTCACCACGTTCACCTGCTCTTCCCAGTCGCGGTGGCTGATGTCGGCCACGTGCACCAGGATGTCGGCCTCGCGCACCTCGTCGAGGGTCGATTTGAACGATTCAACCAGCGTGTGCGGCAGCTTGCGGATAAAGCCGACGGTGTCGGAAAGGAGGAACGGCTGGGTTTCGATCACCACCTTGCGTACCGTAGTGTCGAGGGTGGCGAAGAGTTTGTTCTCGGCGAAGATGTCGGACTTGCTCAGCACGTTCATGATCGTCGATTTCCCCACGTTGGTGTAGCCCACGAGGGCCACCCGCACCATGTCGCGGCGCCCTTTGCGCTGGGTGGCCATCTGTTTGTCGATCTCCTTGAGCTTCTCTTTCAGCAGGCTGATGCGGAAACGGAGGTTGCGGCGGTCGGTCTCGATCTCCTGTTCGCCGGGACCGCGCAGACCGATGCCGCCCCGCTGCTTTTCGAGGTGGGTCCACATGCGGGTGAGGCGCGGCAGCAGGTATTCGTTCTGGGCCAGTTCCACCTGGGTGCGGGCGTACGAGGTGACGGCCCGTTTGGCAAAGATGTCGAGGATGAGGTTGTTACGGTCGAGGATGCGGCAATTCAGCACCCGTTCGATGTTGCGGATCTGGTGCGCTGAGAGTTCGTCGTCGAACACCACCATGTCGGCGGGGTTCGCCTCCATCCAGGCGCGGATCTCGTCGAGTTTGCCGCTGCCCACATAGGTGCGGGTATCGGCATGGTCGAGTTTCTGCACGAACCGTTTCACCGCGATGCCTCCGGCGGTATCGATCAGGAATGCCAGTTCGTCGAGGTACTCGGAAGTCCGTTCCATGTCCTGGTTGCGGGTGGAAAGACCCACCAGCACGGCCGTTTCCCTGACAGTTGCGGTGTCGATCATCAGAAATGTTTGAAACCGATGATCTCGCGTACTTCGCGGACCGTTTTCGAAGCGGATTCCCGGGCTTTTTCGGCGCCCAGTGTGGCCACCTTCTTCAGGTAAGCAGCGTCGGCGGCCAGCGCCTCCATCTTTTCGCGGAAGGGGTTGGTAAAGACAATGATATCTTCGGCCAGTTGCTTTTTCATATCGCCGTAGCGGATGGCGCCTGCCTGGTAGGCCGACTCGAAATGGGCGAGCGTGTCGGGGGCGGAGAAGTACCGCATCAGGTCGAAGAGGTTGACGACGCCCTGCGAACGCGGCTGGGTGGGATCGACGGGACCGGAGTCGGTCACGGCTTTCATCACCTTTTTGCGGATCACTTCGGGCGGGTCGGCCAGGAAGATCGAGCTGTTCTCGTTGTCCGATTTCGACATTTTCAGACTTCCGTCGAGCCCCGGGATCTTCACCAGGTTCTCGCCGAAGTTATAGGCCACAGGTTCGGGGAAATATTCAACTTTATACAGCCGGTTAAAGCGGTTGGCAAAGGTGCGGGTCATCTCGAGGTGCTGTTCCTGATCCTTCCCGACGGGCACTTTGGCAGCGCGGTGGATGATAATATCGGCGGCCATGAGGGTGGGGTAGGTGAGGAGCCCGGCGTTGACGTTGTCGGGCTGGGTGCGGATCTTCTCCTTGAACGAGGTGCAGCGCTCCAGCTCGCCCTTGTAGGCGTTCATGTTGAGCAGCAGGTAGAGTTCGGCGGTCTCAGGCAGGTCGCTCTGGATGTACAGGGTGGCCTTTTCGGGATCGAGCCCGCAGGCTAAGAATTCCACCAGCACCGTTTTCACGTTGCCATGAAGGTCGGCCGGCGTGGGATGGGTGGTGAGGGAATGGTAATCGGCGATGAAGAAGTAGCAATGGTTCTCTTCCTGCATTTTAACGAAGTTCCGGATCGCTCCGAAGTAGTTTCCGAGGTGAAGGTTCCCGGTCGGGCGTATGCCGCTGACGACTATATCCATTTACGAATGACGATTTACGAATGACGATTTACGAATGACGATTTTTGGGGTGACAAGGTGATAAGGTGACGCGGTGACGGTGGTGACGAGGTGACGAGGTAACAGAGAATTCATTAGCACATTAATACCTCACCCCCCGGCCCCCTCTCCTCCCAGAGAGGGGGAGGCATCAGCACATTGGCACATCAGCACACCTCACATTTTAATCTCTTCTCCGATCCGGTTCAGGAAGCGGTAGTCGAGGAAATGCAGGGAGTTTTGCGACTCGATGCGGATGCGTTCTCCGAACTTGCGCCACCATTTCCAGCGGTAGTTGAACCATCCGCGGGTGAGGTAGGCATACAGGTAGGGGTGGACCATCAGGGTGATGTTCTTTTCGTTCTGCTCCCGGAGCAGGTAGCCGAGGTTGTTCTCAATGTCGTCGATGAGCAGGATGGAGGGGCGGATCTCCCCGGTCCCGTCGCAGGCGGGGCATTTTTCAAGGATGGCTACGCTCATCTCCGGCCGCACGCGCTGGCGGGTGATCTGCACCAACCCGAACTTGCTCGGCGGCAGGATCGAATGCTTGGCGCGGTCGCGTTTCATCTCTTCGCGAAGCTTTTCATACAGCTTGCGCCGGTTCTGGCCCTGCGTCATGTCGATGAAGTCGATCACCACGATACCTCCCATATCCCGGAGCCGGAGCTGGCGGGCGACCTCCGTGGCCGCTTCGAGGTTGACCTCCATGGCGTTGGTCTCCTGGTTCTGGTCCTGGTTGACCCGGTGGCCGCTGTTGATGTCGATCACATGGAGCGCCTCGGTATGTTCGATCACCAGGTAGGTGCCGCTTCGGATGGTCACGATCTTGCCGAACGAATTCTTGATTTGCTTGTCGATCCCATATTGTTCGAAAACAGGCACTTTGCCGGTATGGTGTTTGACGATTCCGATTTTGTCGGGAGAGATGCGCTGGATGTAATTGCGGATCTCCTCGTACAGCACGGCATCGTTGACCACGATGTTGTTGAACGATTCGTTGAGTACGTCGCGCAGGATGGCGGAGGTGCGGTCGATCTCCCCGATGATCTTCTGGGGCGGCTTGGCGCTTCCCAGCTTCTGGGTGATGATCTCCCACCGCTTGTACAGGTTCCGGAGGTCGGAGTCGAGGTCGGCTACCAGCTTGTTCTCGGCCACGGTTCGGATGATGATGCCGCAATTCCGGGGTTTGATGCTGGTGATCAGACGCTTGAGCCTGTTCCGTTCCTCGGCGCTCTTGATCTTTTGCGATACCGAGATTTTGTCGGAAAAGGGCATGAGGACCAGGTAGCGGCCGGCAAAGGCAATTTCAGAGGTAACCCTGGGGCCCTTGGTCGAAATAGGTTCTTTGGCGATCTGCACCAGGATCTCCATATTGGGCTTGAGCACCTGGTTGATCTTGCCGGTCTTCTGGATATCCGGCTCCATCTCGAAATCCCCAAGGGAGAGGCTCCCGGCCTGGGAGGACTGTCCCTTGCGGATGTACTTGATCAGCGACTGAACCTGCGGGCCCAGGTCGAGATAGTGCAGGAAAGCATCTTTCTCATAGCCAACATCCACGAAAGCTGCATTCAGTCCGGGCATGATCTTCTTGATCCGGCCGAAATACACATCTCCAACAGAAAACTCGTTGTTGGCTTTCTCCTTGTTTAACTCTACGAGAAGTTTGTCTTCAAGTAAGGCGATTTCAACCTCCGAGGAGGTCGAATTGACGATTAATTCCTTATTCACGGTGTTATCATATTAAAATGATGGCACCGGCCGGTTGCAGGCGCCGTAACATGACCTAAGGAATTGCAGCAGAGGGAAGGCTATTTCTTCTTATGCCTGTTCTTGCGCAAGCGTTTTTTACGCTTGTGCGTTGCCATCTTGTGTCTCTTTCTTTTCTTACCACTTGGCATAATAAATCACTTTGAAGTTGTTACTTCACTTTCACTTGAGATTTCACTTTGTTTACGAAAGTCTTGGCCGGCTTGAACGAAGGAATGTTGTGGGCGGGAATGATCAGGGTGGTGTTCTTCGAAATATTCCTTCCGGTCTTTTCAGCTCTTTTCTTGATAATAAAGCTACCGAAACCCCTGAGGTAAACGTTATGACCTGTGGTCATCGAATTCTTGATCGAATCCATGAAAGCTTCAACCGTGGCCTGAACGGCAACTTTTTCAATACCAGTCTTATTAGCAATTTCTGCTACAATTTCTGCTTTTGTCATTTTGATTGGGTGTTAATAGTGATATATTGTTGTTAATGAACGGCTTTTGAACCCGGGGAAACGGGCTGCAAATATATGACTTTTTTGAAAGACAAGGAAATAGATGAAAAAAAATTAGTGAAACCGTCGGGACGCATTGCAATGCCATAGGGACGCATTGCAATGCGTCGCTACATGAGACGTCGCTGTAACTTTGTAACTTTGTCCCCTTGTCACCATCCCCCTTCTCCCGGATCCTGTTAGCCTGGTACGACGAAAACAAGCGTGACCTGCCCTGGCGCCGTACCCGTGATCCTTACCGGGTGTGGCTTTCAGAGGTGATCCTCCAGCAGACCCGGATCGGACAGGGAACCCCGTATTACGAAAGGTTCGTTGCCCGCTATCCCGATGTTGCCGGCCTGGCCGGTGCCTCCGAGGAGGAGGTGCTGAAGCTCTGGCAGGGGTTGGGATATTATTCGCGTGCCCGGAACATGCACCAGGCAGCCAGGGTCGTTGTTGAACGGTTTGGCGGTATCTTTCCGGGCACCTGGGAGGAACTGCGAAAGCTAAAAGGGGTGGGCGACTACACCGCGGCGGCTATCGCTTCCATCTGTTTTGGCGAATCGCAACCCGTGGTGGATGGCAACGTGGTCCGGTTCTTCGCCCGGCTTTTCGGGATCGTTGATCCTCCCGATAAACCCGCTACCCGTCAGAAGATCCGGTCGCTGGCTCTCGAACGGATCGACCGCGACCACCCCGGCGATTTCAACCAGGCCATCATGGAGTACGGAGCCATGGTATGCACCCCGGCTTCGCCCGGCTGCGGTTCCTGCATTTTCCGGGATGACTGCCGGGCGTTCCGGGAAAACCGGGTGGCGGAAATTCCTGTCCGCACGCCGAAAGCGGCCATCCCGGACCGGTTTATCCACTATGCGGTCATCACCGTGAGGCATCAGGGCAGCGATCATATATATCTGAATAAACGGACAGGGAATGATATCTGGAAGAACCTGTACGACTTCCCTTCCGTAGAAAAGAACACCTCCCGCAATGGAAAGCCATTGACCCGGTCAGCTTTCAATGGTCTTTTCAACGGTTCCGCCCCGGAATTCGATGAAGTGTCGGAAGAGTTCATCCATGTGCTCTCCCACCGGAGGATCCATGCGCGGTTCTACCGGTTCCGGTTGCCGGCAAAACCGGAACTGCCATTTCTTTTTGTTCCGCTGAAAGATATTCATCAGTACCCGGTTCCCAGGCTGCTCGAAAAATATATCCTGAAAAGGTTCCCGGCGACAACCGGAAGAAATACAGGAAAAGGGATGGTCAACGGTTAATCCGGGGTGTTTTTCAGCAGGCAACTCCCGTTTACGGTCAGGACAATACCCGGGTTAACCTGCAACCGGCCTCCGGGTAAGACATTCAGCGTGCGGCAATTCAATCCGTTGATTCTCACGACCGGCATAAACGGGGCGGAAGGAGGAATGATCACATCGTCGTCGGCTGCAGGAACGCCCTCAGGAGCCCAGTTCTCCGCCAGGTTCCATTCGTCGGAGACAGCCCCGGTCCAGTTCCGGGTCACCCCGGTGTTCACACATGCAGTATCCATGGCAATGCTCCACCTTCCCGCGGCGTCCCTGGCCCGGACAATGAACGAATGGGTTCCCTGGGAGATGCCTGTCAGGTCGGGGCTGAAAGTGGCGGTAACCGCATGCGATGGATGGATGGGGACTTCCGTTCCTGAACCAAATCCCGGGTCGGTGTCGAAGTAATACTCCAGGCGCGTCAACGGACTCTTTTCCTCTGTCGCCTGGAAGAAGACATAGCTCTGTAAAACACTCCATACTCCTCCCGCGTTTTTTGCACGGACACAGAGCAGGTGCAGGCCGTTCCCGGCGGTCGAAAGGTCCGGAATAAAAAGTGCCGATATTTCCGGTGAGGGATTGATCGTCACCGGACGACCCGCTCCATAACCCGGATCGTTGTCGATGAAATACTCCATAGCCGTGATCACCCGGCCCGGCGCTTCCGGAAGGAAAACATACGGACAGACCGACAGCACCGACCAGCGTTGTTTCTCGTCTTTCACCCGCAGGCCGACCAGGTGCATGCCGGGCAGGAGCGTATCCGGGTTGATCGTGAAAGAAGCTGCAACGGTGGTTCCGGGTGTGACCGGAACTGGCGTGGCTGCCTTGAATCCCGGATCATGATCCAGGAAAAATTCCATCCGGCCGATCGGTGTTCCCGGATCAACATCTTCCAGGAAAAACAGGGTTGAACTGAGCGTACTCCATCGGCCCTGGCTGTCGCGGGTGCGGGTGCACAGGATGTGGAGCCCTTTTTCCAGCCCGATAGTATTGACTTCGAACCAGGCAGGCACGGAAATTCCGCCGGTGACCGGCACCTGGGCGGCATTCCCGAAACCGGGGTCATTGTCGATGTAATATTCCAGGCCGGTGACCGGGATACCGGGACCGGGTTCCGGCACCAGGATCATTTTCGAGGAAAGGAGACTCCATTTCCGGTCGGTATTTCTTGCCCGGACGTGCAGCATGTGGATCCCGGCGGGGAGCGCGGACGTATTGAGGGTAAAGCCGGCGGTAACGGAGGATCCCGTAGAAAAACCGACCGGTGTGGCAAGGCCGAACCCGGGATCGGTATCGAAAAAATATTCGATCCGGTCGATGGTCTGACCGTTTCCTGCGACGAGGAAAAACAGCGCAGGAAGGAGCAGCAGTAACCGTTTCATGGTCAGTGACTTTTAGCCTTTACCGTCACCTCGGTCCCCGACATGTTGAGATCGTACACGGACGGGCCGGTGACCATCCCCGACAGGACGTAGGGATAATCGCCCCCGAAGGCTCCGCAGTCGGTGCCCCCGAAACCCGCACCAATGGCCGTGGAACCGGATTTCAACTGGTATCGGCCGTCACTGCTCGCCGAGAACGTGAATACGTTGTTCATATCCACATTTGACTGGTTGCCATTGGCGGTGCCGAACTGTGTCCCGGCTCCGATGTTGTACCCGTCGGATACATTGGAATGCACAAAGCTGTTGGAGGCGGTTGAAAGGCAAATATTGTTGTTTACGGTAGAATTGTTGATATTCATGTAACCCGCCACCACGTTATTGGTGACGACCGCGGAGGCTGATGACGTGACATTGAAGCACCAGCCGTCGTAAACAATGATGTTGTTGGAGATCAGGATATGGTTCGCGTTCTGTACGCCGATGTTTTTCACATAATTCCGGATGATGATGAGTTTGATGCATCCGTAATTGATATCGACCCCCTCGATCCAGTTCCTTTCAACCAGGATGTCGCCGGTGGATTGAATCTGCAGGCTGCCTTCCACATACATTCCCTTGATTACCGAGCCCTGCGATCCGTTTACGAACTGGGCTTGACCCAGCCGGGCTGTTTTTTTATCGGCCTGCGTCGAATCGTTTTCCCCCAGGAAATACCCGGGGCCGATGATCACCAGCTTTTTGGTGATGCCCAGCATGTTGCCGTAGCTCCATGTGCTGGGCTCAAAATAAATCGTGTCGCCGGAGGCCACCTGCGACGCATTAACGACTTCCTGGGCGGTGGTGAAGTTGGCCTGGAGCCCTGTGTTGTTAACCCGCCATTTGGTTGCCTGTGCCTGGAATCCCAACATGGAAAGAAGCAGCATGATGGCAGAAAAATTCAGTGTTTTCATAGTATGGATAAGGGTTGGTTAGTCATTCAAATTACAGTCGGCCGGAACGGATCAGTTGCTTTTTACTTTCACGGTCACCTGGTCCCCGGAGATACCTACATGCCAGACGGCCGGGAGATTGGGCAATCCCGACAGGACGTAGGGAGATCCGCCTCCGAAAATCCCGCAGTCTTCGCCGTTCACACCGGCACCCGCCGCGGGAGAACCGGGCAACAGGCTATATTTCCCGTCATCGCTGCCGGTACCGGTAAATACAGTGGCCATGTCGATATTTGCCTGGTTGTTGTTGGAGGTGCCGTACTGGTTCGATGCTCCGATGTTATGGCTCACGGATGAGTTGTGGTTGGTTAGCACATCGTTCCCGGCGGCGGCTGTACCCGTGGCAATGTTGTTTTCATAGATGCAGTCGCTGATGTACTGGCATCCGCAGAAGATGTTGTTCCTTACGGTCCCCGAAGAGGTTTCGTTCATGTTAAAGCAATACCCGCCCGAGAGAGGGGTGTCCAGGGCAAAGATGTTGTTGTACACCGCATTCCAGTCGGAGGCGTACATGTACAGGCTCCGGATGTAGTTTTGCCCAATGTAATTCTGGAGGGAAGGGAAGCTGACCGATACGTTGTTCAGCTTGTTTCGGATCAGGACGATCCCGGTATCCTGGAGGGTTGTGCTTCCCAATACCGTCATCCCGGTCATCATGGACCCGTTGCAGTTTTCCGAAAAGGTAATATTGTCGATCATCGCCGGGGCCACACTGGCCTGTGTTTCAGGATTCTGCCCCAGGAAATAGCCCGGTCCGATGAGGGTAAGCCTCTTCATCACGGTCACGGTTCCATAACTGAACATGGATGATTCCACATACAGGGTGTCGTTTGAGCCGACAATCAAGGAGGTTGCGGCTGCTTGCAGGGAGGTGAAATCGGCCGGAATGCCGGTGTTGTTTATGCGCCATTTACCAGCCAGGGAATCAGGCGGCAACCCGAGTGTGGCTGCGGTAATAATCAGGAAGGCAGAGAGAAGGTGCTTCATACATCAAACAAGTAAAGAATAAAAGCGGAGCAGGATCGAAGACAACAAAAATAAAAATTTTTCGAAAAAACTTGACAAAGGGGGATATAATGTAGTATTATTGCAAAATCATTTTAATATCACATTGATATTAGTAATTCAACAACCATGGAAAAAGAAAAAACAAGTTCCGCTTCATCCG
Source organism: Bacteroidales bacterium (assembly GCA_035403625.1). Taxonomy (GTDB): domain Bacteria; phylum Bacteroidota; class Bacteroidia; order Bacteroidales; family FEN-979; genus CAIVAT01. The sequence continues at coordinate 10,792 of DAONFN010000009.1, read as the reverse complement.
GGTACACGGCTATCCTGGTCATTCTTGCCCTGCTGGCAATCGGAGTCCTGGGGCTGGCATTCTATTCGGACTACCTGTTATCGATCGTGTTATCCATCCTTTGCCTGGCCGGCGCCTTTTTCATCGCGCTGGGGCTCATGGTCGTCAATCCGAATGAATCGGCCGTGCTGGTGCTTTTCGGTGAGTATAAAGGAACCATCAAAACGAATGGATTTTTCTGGGTCAACCCTTTTTATGTCAAGAGGAAGATCTCGCTCCGGGCCCGCAACCTCAACCGTGAACCGATCAAGGTCAACGACAAGCTGGGGAACCCCATCATGATCGGATGTGTGCTGGTGTGGCGCGTGAAGAACACGTTCCAGGCGGCTTTCGAGGTGGATGATTATGCCCACTTTGTCGATATCCAGAGCGAGTCGGCCACCCGGAAACTGGCCGGACATTACGCCTATGACAATTTTGACGACGAGCAGAAAGAGGTGACGCTGCGGGCCGGCGGTGAAGAGGTGCATCTGGCGCTGGAGACCGAACTGTCGGAACGCTTGTCGATGGCCGGCATCGAAGTCCTCGAAGCCCGTATCAGTTATCTTGCCTATGCGTCCGAGATCGCCGGTGCCATGTTGCGTCGCCAGCAGGCCACGGCGGTGGTGGCAGCCCGCACCAAGATCGTCGAAGGCGCGGTGAGCATGGTCGAACTGGCGCTGGACCACCTGAGCAGCAAGCACATCATCGAACTCGACGAAGATAAGAAGGCCACCATGATCAGCAACCTGATGGTGGTACTTTGTTCGGATAAGGATACCACCCCGGTGGTGAACACGGGCACCCTGCATCAGTAAGCCATGGAACGACAGCATTTTGACGAGGTGCAGAAATTCGACCAGCTCATGATCCGGATCCCCATGCTGATCGCCTGGATCCCGATGCTGGTGATCTTCGGGGCCGGCATTTACCAGCAGATCATCCGGGGGATACCCTGGGGCAACCACCCGATGTCCGACGCCGGCCTGATCGCGGTCGATGCATTCGTTTTTCTTATTCTGGGCAGCACCACCTGGCTTCTTTTCTCCCTGCGTTTGCATACCTGGGTGACGGATCGGGGGTTGCATTACCGGTTTCCGCCGATTATTCCGGGGATGAAGACCATCACCCGTGAGGAGATTGCGGAATATGCCGTAAGGAAGTATGATCCGATCCGGGAATATGGTGGCTGGGGATTCCGGGTGGGCCGGAAAGCGACCGGGAAAGCGTACAATGTCAAGGGGAACATGGGGCTGCAGCTGACGCTGACGAACGGGAAACGGGTGTTGTTCGGCACCCAGCGGCCCGATGCCCTGCTGGCCGCCATGGACCGGATGATGAAACGTGAAACGATGTAAAACAGGAATTCATGGCCGGAAAAAAGGTCTTTATGCTCCGCGTCAGCCCCGAAATGTACGAAGCCGTCGAGAAATGGGCGGCCGACGAATTCCGTTCGGTCAACGGGCAGTTGGAGTGGGTGATTGAAAAAGCCCTGCGTTCGGCCGGAAGGAGCCCGGCAAAAAGCAAAACGCAACCGCCGGGACCAGGAACTAAAAACACGGAATTATGAACATTGGATTTTTACGGGCCAACCGGAACATGAACAAGGCCGACCGGCCGGTGATCAACATTGAAATGACGCCTGCCGACTGGTTGCTCGAGGGGGTGGCTCTGGCCGGCATCCTGGTAATGGCGGTGGTCATGGTCTATCATTACCCGAAACTTCCGGCTGTCATACCCTCTCACTTCGACGGGGCGGGGATGCCGGATGATTATTCGGCCAAATCGTCCGTATGGGCGTTGCCGGGAATTACCTTGTTTCTGTATATCCTGCTCACGCTGATCATGAAGATCCCGCACCAGTTCAATTATTCGGTGAAGATCACAAAAGAGAATGCGGCCATACAGTATGCCATGGCGATGAAACTGATCCGGTACCTCAAGGCGGGGCTGGTTTGGATGTTCTTTTACATCGCGTACACCACGGTGAGGGTAGCAGAAAAGAAAAGCACGGGTCTGGGTGCCGGGTTCCTGCCCATTGTCCTGGTGTGTATGATCCTCCCGGTGTTCGTTTACCTCTTCCTGGCCGCCCGGAAGCGTTAGCCCCCACCCTGTCGGGGTCCCCCCACCCCGTCAGGGTCCCCCCACCCTGTCGGGGTCCCCCCACCCCGTCAGGGTTGGTCATCGTATCGGTTAAATAGGAGCGGAGTTATATCAACCTTTTCTTTCACACCCCGGTGAAAAGCGATGAAGTTATCTCTGCCATCAAACCAGCCGATCACCCGATCCCTTTTAAGACGTGTTGGTGTGAAAGAAATGATAGTGGAATAGGAACTCCAGGGGTAATCCCCCATTTGTTCACAGAAACCATGTTTGACGGGGTTATTATGAATATAAAAGATTAGTGTTGTGAAGTAGGTTTCTGTGTCTATCAGTTTCCTTCGGAAAGGAGTCTGAAACAGGCTTCCCGTCCGTTTCATGCGAAAATTGAATGACTGTGCATAGGAATTGAAAAAGTTACCGAATTGCCTGCTTAGATATGGACTGCTGAGGATGTCTTGCTGGGGGGGGCCATCAGAAGATAGTTTGATTTGATTCTTGTCCTTGATCCTGACCAGGAAATGAAAGTGATTTCTCAACAAACACCAGGCGAAAGTATCGGCGATCGGATCGATGTATTTTTCATAGCACCGCAGGAATCTCTCATAATGCTGTTGATCCCTGAATATTTCATCACCGTTAATGCCTCGGTTATAGATGTGATAGAAACATCCAAATTCTAATGAATCAAATCTTTGCATGGCCTTTTTTGTGTTATTATTTTCAGACAATGAATTTCAATGCTTAATCGTTCGACATGGCAAAAGGTGATATGACTAACTAAAAAAAACAGATAACCCACCCCGTCGGGGTCCCCCCCACCCCGTCGGGGTCCCCCCACCCTGTCGGGGTCCCCCCACCCCGTCGGGGTCCCCGCTGTTTTTCCTACCTTTGCGATCCCAACCAACGAATCACCTCCGCCCCCATGCGAAAACTACTCGCCCTCCTCCTCAACCTGACTAAACTTCTGCGAACCACAGGATTGAAAATCCGGGGCAAGACAACGGATGATGTGTATAGCCAACGGGTGGTAAGCGGAAAAGCCTGGGATGATTTCTGCAACACCCTTAAAGCCGCCGGCGGATCACTCATGCTCCCGGGTACCCCTCGCGACGCCTTCAACCAGGCCGAAGGATTGCGCTATCTTTCCCGGCTCACCCGCGGCGGACTGGAAGCGTTCGTCGAATTCGCCGACCCGGCTTTCCCGGTCCTCCGGAGAACCGCCCACGAAACGATCAAACTCGGTGCCGATAACCCCGATAACCACTACTTCAACGCCCAAATCAGCGGGAAATATGAATATCGCATCCGCGGAAAGCGCAACACGGTCCACTCTATCGGCTTCTTTACCCAGGACGGCAGCTATGCCACCACCGGCGGAATGGCGCCCTGCGGAGTGCTCGATGGCAAAGACCTTGTGACCGAACAGGATGGTTCCTTCGAGATCATCCTCAGTATGGAGAAAAAGGGTAAGAACTGGCTGAAGATCAGCCCGGAAACTTCGATGGTCATGGTGCGGCAAACCTTCCTCGACCGGTTCGCAGAGACTCCTGCCGAACTGGTGATCGAAAACCTTGACGGCCGTAAAAACCCGGAGCCTCTCACACCGGAAAGGATCGATGAAGGCCTGAAAACCGCTGCTCTGTTTGTTGCCGGTAGTTCGATGCTGTTCGCAAGGTGGGCATCAGGCTTCAAAAAGCACGTCAATACCTTGCCGATGTTCGACCCGGCAACCTCCAATGCCGCCGGCGGTGATGCCTCCATCATTTATTATCATAGCTACTGGAATCTGCAGCAGGATGAAGCGCTAGTGATTGAAGTGAAGCCCCCCGTGTGCGATTCATGGAACTTTCAGCTGAATAACTATTGGATGGAATCGCTCGATTACCGGTACTTTACGGTTTGCATCAACAAAGCAACGGCGAACTACAAACCCGACGGCTCGGTTCTCATTGTGGTCGCTCATCAAAACCCCGGAGATCCCAACTGGATCGATACCTGCGGCCATAGCGAGGGGACCATGCTCTGGAGATGGTACCGGCTGGCACCCGGTGAAAGTCCTGTGGAGCCGGTCTGCACGGTGAAAAAAATTACAAATCAATAATTGCGAATTACGTTGAGTACAGATATACAGGAAATTAGAAGAAGTCCGGGATGGTACCGGTGGCTGAATGGGCTTTGGAGACGGTTACCTGCAAAAGGGGCCTCCGTACGGTTGGAAAAGGATGACCTCATCTCCAGGGCCAGAAAACGAACCGGGTTGCACGATCTCGGAAGCGAATTCAACGATACCCCGCTTGATAAGCTTCTCTGGTCAATAAACCAGGAAGCCTCCCTGCACCCGGCTGGCCGTTGGATCACCCGCCAGCGAATGGAAAGCCTTCTCTCGATCCGCCTCAGGGCCGAACATTTCTTCCGGAAATATCCGCAGATTCTCGACCAGGAACTCTATCCTGCCTGGATCATTGTGGGACTGCAACGAACCGGGACCACCAAACTTCAGCGGCTCCTCGCCAACGACCCCAACCACCGGGTAATTCCCAGTTGGGAAGTGATCAATCCCATTCCGCACAACCTTGATCTTTACCGGGAACTCTTTGAGTCGCCGGCCGCCAATCGGCAGTCATCAGCCGGAAGTCCCGGCATCTATCCCGATCCATCTGATAAGCGTATCGCCATCGCCCGTACTTCAGTCAACGCGCTGAAGTACCTCTCTCCCGGTTTCTTCGCCATCCACCCGATCGATGCGATGCAACCTGAGGAAGACATTCTCCTTCTCGATGTCAGTTTCCTCAGTACCACCCCGGAAGCAACGATGCACGTGCCGTCTTATTCTTCCTGGCTCGAGTCGATCGACCAGTCGGAGGCGTATGCCTATGCAGTCAAATTGCTGAAATTCCTTCAATGGATCCGGCCTGCCAACCGGTGGGTGTTGAAATCTCCCCACCATCTTGAATTTCCCGGCCTCATTGAGAAACACTTTACCGGTGGCGTCGAATTTCTATGGCCCCACCGCGACCTGAAGGAATCGGTCCCGTCATTCCTCAGCATGGTTATGGCGAATAGATTGATATTCAGCGATCAGGTCTCAGAACAGCAGGTGGCTGACCATTGGGTGAGAAAGATCGGTTATATGCTCGACCGGGCCATGGATTACCGGGAAAATCACCCTGTCCATACCCGGTTTACGGATATCGATTACCGTAAGCTGGTGGCCGATCCGCTGGCAGAACTGGAGAAGGTGTACCGGCTCAACGGTGGCCTGACCCCGGAATTGACGGAGTCTTTCCTGCACCATGAACGCGAACATCCCCACCGGAAACATGGTGTACATACCTATAGTTTGCAACAGTTTGGAGTCAAGGGGGATGAGTTGGATCATATCTCACTGAAATACAAAAACCTAATAGATTCGTACCTTGGATAACTCAGGAAGAAAGAAGTACCGAAACCCGGTAATTGCAACCTTGACCGGCATCCGCGATCTGTTCAGGAAAAGTATTCCTGCCGGCGAATTGAAACCCACCGACCGGCTCGACGGGAAAACCGTGCTGGTCGACGGTGCAAGTTCCGGACTCGGCTTTGCTGCCGCCGTTGAGGTCGCACGGCGCGGAGCCCGTGTCATCATGGCCTGCCGCAGCGGCATTCCCGGAAAAGGGGAGGAGGTGAAGCGCCTCTCCGGGAACCCCCATGTCAGTATGGTCCATGTCGACTTCGCCGACATCGATTCCATCAAGCGTTGCATCCGTGAGTTGAAATCCTCCTCTCCAGGGGGCGAAGGGGCAGCGGGTGAGGTAGACATTTACATCTGCAACGCCGGGATCGTACCCACAAAGAGCCGCAAAACCCCGCAAGGACTGGAGGAGATGTTCATGGTGAATTACTTTTCCAAATTCTTGTTTGTTAATATGTTACTGGAAGAAGGGATGATGAAAGGGGGTGTGCCCCGAATCATCTTCGTCGCTTCGGAAAGTCATCGTAACCCCGAATCGTTTGAGTGGGATTCATTTGGGATTTACCGGGACTTTTCGATTGGGAAATCGATGGAGAATTATGGCTATTACAAACTGATGCTCACCACTTTCGCCGTGGAATTATCGCGTCGGTTAAATCCATGCGGAAAGACCCGCATCTCCGTATTCGCCCTCTGCCCGGGCCCGGTCAACTCCAACATCGCCCGCGAAGCACCCAGGATCTTTCATCCGCTGATGAAACTGGTATTCGGTATCTTCTTCCGTTCACCCGCACAGGCTGCCGTGCCCGTAATCTACCTCGCCGCCTCCCCCGACGTGGAGGGAAAACCATTTGATTATCTGTTTCTCATGAGCCGGAAAGACCCGGATGAAAAAGCCATCGACCCCGCGAACGGCAGGCGCCTGTGGGAACTGTCGGAAGAACTGAGAGCGGTGATCAGCCCGCGATGATTGGACTCAGGCCAGGTATCATTTTTGAAATTACAAACCTGAGCATTTGACTATTTCCCCGAAATATTCCGCTTCTGCAGTGATCAATCGTAAAAAGTAGTCACCATCAGGCAATTCTTTCATATTCACCTTTATGGTATTTTCACCGGGAGGATAAAAGCTTTTATTAATCAGCACGACAAGTCTTCCTCTGGCATCATAAACCTGTATCGAAACGGGTTGCGGCGAGGGCAGTGTAATTCTGACGGATGTATATTCCTGGCAAGGATTTGGAAAGCAGGATAACGTTTGTTTGCCATTCTTTTCTGGCATTGATTGCAATACGCTACCGCTATATTTGATAATGGTACCGTTCCATCCACTTCCATAGATCGCGCTACTGTCATTGGAAAACAGGTTATGGATGGTATTTCCGATGGAGATCTGCTCTTCCTTCCAGGTGACGCCGCCATCGGTTGTTTTAAGAATGAATCCGTCGTAATTCCAGTAATATTGACCCGTCATGTATCCGGTATGGTGATCAAAGAATTTCACGGCATAGTGATCCCATGCATCCTGGTAAATGGAACCATCCACCAACCATGTTTCACCTCCGTCGGTTGTATGGATTTTATATCCCCGGCCAACGGCACACCATCCGTAAAGTGAATCGGTAAAACAGACATCCCAGATTTGAGTAATTTCTACATGAGAGGTTTGATTTTGCCAGTGAACTCCACCATCGTGAGTCGCCATGATGGTCCCCCATTTGCCAACCGCCCAACCATGCTTGTTGTCAGAAAAGGTGAAGTCAAAAATCTCCTCCCATCCGGCCACACCAATCTTCTGCCAACTGTTCCCACCATCGCCGGTATGGAAAACGACGCCGTTGCTGCTGATAGTCCAGCCGTTGAGAAGGTCACTGAAACAAATCCCGACGAAGTCAAATCCAGGATTAACAGTTATCATCTGTGTCCAGGAATTTCCACCATCAATGGTTCGCAACAGGATGCCTTTTTTACCAGCAACGAACCCCTGCAGCGTATCAAGGAACCACACGGAAGTCAATGGCGTACTGATGCCGGTCATGACTTTATGCCAGTTGTCACCCCCGTCGGATGTTTTAAGAATATAGCCATTTTCAGTCGCAGCCCAACCAACAGGAAAGATTTTATCAAAATAAATGGAACCGATGTTGGCGAGACTTGCGGCTTGAATCAACGATTGCCAGGTCAGATTTTCATCCTCTGATCTGAACATGGCCCCTCCCATTCCGGCAATAAGGAGGACAGGTGTATCCGAAAGCACGGCCGTTCCCATGGAGATGGAAAAGACATTGTACGGCTCATTAAAATCAAAGGAGGTCCAGGTTGCTCCTGCATCCGACGATTTACTGACCCTTGCATGCAAAGGTGGATTGGTGGAATAATCGGAATGATATCCTGCAGCATACAGGGTGTTCTGACCATCCATGGTAACAGCCATAGCTGATACTTCCGCTGAGGTCAGTGTCGCCCAGTGTCCCCCGCCATCAGACGTATACCTGATGCCTTCGTAAAAGGTTGCTGCACAACCATGTGCCGGATCAGAAAAAGTGAAATCAAGGATGTTGTCAACATTGTTGCTCCCCACGGTTTTCGCTGTCCAGGTAATTCCTCCGTCGGAGGTACAATAAAGATTTGTTCCAATCTCTTCGGAAAACCAGCCATGGTTGGTATCCAGAAACTTAATACGCACCGGGCTGGCATTCGGTGGAGTGGAACATGTTATCCAGGTATTACCTCCGTCAATTGTCTTCTTGATTTTCCAACTGCCGGCTGCGGTACCCATTTCGTTGCAGATCCAACCATGCATCTTGTCAGGGAATGTAACGGAGAATAGCTGGTCAAGTGAATCAGTACTTCTGTCCATCCAGGTTATTCCTCCATCGGTTGTATGAAACCGAAATCCTTTTTCACCTACTGCCCAGCCATTCAATGAATCGGTGAAGTCGACAGAATGTACGGTTCGCCGGGCGCTGTCGTAAAAGATATTCCAGGAATCTCCTCCGTTTCGGGAGCTCATGATCGTTCCGTTGACTCCGCCTGCATAGAAGTGTCGGTCGTCGGCAACTTTGATACTTGTGAGGTCATGCCCCTGCGGCAATGGATTTTTCCAAGCCCATTGGGGAAAAGCCATCAACGGGCAGCAAAGCCATAAAATGTTGAACAGATTCTTTTTTATCGCAGCCATTTCACTGCCTAATAAATCCGTTCAATCCGAACGGACATCCGTCATAGTAACGAGTAGAGCAGCTTGATCTCCTCTTTCCAGATCGTTTCATCGGGGGTCTCGAGGATCAGCGGCATGTCGTCGAACCGGGGGTCGTTCACGAGCCATCCGAAGATTCCCATCCCCAGTGTGCCTTTGCCCAGGCTGTCGTGCCGGTCGACGCGGCTTCCCAACCCTTTTTTGGCGTCGTTGAAGTGCATCCCCCTGAGATAGCCGAACCCAACCACCTCCTCGAAGTGCCTGAACGTAGCATTGAATCCATCCTGCGTCGACAGGTCATACCCGGCTGCAAAAGAGTGGCAGGTATCGATGCACACTCCCACACGGCTTTTGTCCTCAACATGATCGATGATAAAGCGAAGGTGCTCGAATTTATATCCCAGGTTACTGCCCTGCCCGGCTGTGTTTTCGATGACGGCCGTTACCCCTTTCGTTTTATCCAGGGCGATGTTTACGGATTCGGCAATGCGCCGCAGGCACTCTTCGTCACTGATTTTGCCGAGTGATCCGCCGGGATGAAAATTGAGCCGGTCGAGACCGAGTTGCTCGCATCGCTGCATCTCGTCAAGGAAAGCCTCGCGCGATTTCTCGAGTCCCTCCGCCTCAGGATGGCCCAGGTTGATGAGGTAACTGTCGTGAGGCAGGATCTGGAACGGCTTGAATTCGTGCGTATCACAATTCTCCCGGAAACGGCGGATGCTGTCTTTCGACAGGGGCGCCGACTTCCACTGGCGCTGGTTTTTGGTAAAGAGGGCGAATGCCTTCGCGCCGATCTCCACCGCATTCAGGGGTGCGTTCTCAACGCCTCCCGATGCGCTTACATGTGCTCCGATATATTTCATATTGCAAAGAAAATCATAATCCCGGGATCGGCAAAACTTTCCCTCGCCTCGTTCGCGCATCGTGGTGATTTGCATTATCTTTGTAGATCCAACAGATCATTCAATGAAATCACTTTATATCGTCCTGTTTTTCATCACATGCGTCACAGCGGCCTTCGGTCAGTTCACCCTGACGGGTCGCGACAACGCCCCGGTGCCGGGCGATTCTTCCCGGACGAGAGAGATCTCCTACACCGACCCGGGAAATGCCGGCGCAAATGTGGCCTGGGATTTCTCTGCCCTCCGGTTCACGGGGAAGAGCACGTTCCGCGGCGTCCGGGAAGCGCCAGCCTCGAATTCCGGCGAAGGTACTGCCCTCCTCCTGTCGGAAGAGGGATTTGATTACACTTCCCTGCTCACGGGCGAAGAACTGGTTGAGAGATCGTATGTTCATTCCACCCGCCGGATGACGATGGAATATTCCGACCCGATCATTAAAATGAAATACCCGTTCGCATACGGCCAGCGCTATTCTGATACTTTTTCCGGGGTGGTTTTGTACAACGGTTCCAGCCGTACCGAGGTCGAGGGCACCTGGTCAGTGGCTGCCGATGCGTTCGGCACCCTGATCCTGCCCGACCGCATCCTGCGCAATACGCTGCGCCTGCGTACGGTGAAGAATTCACTGCAACTCGGTGTTTGCGGCTCCACCCAGGTGAATGTCGAACGGTATTACTGGTATGCTCCCGGGTACCGCTATCCGGTGCTGATGATCGGCCGGACCGACAGCCGGCGCGGCGGTGGCGACCCGGTAATCACGTATAACTGCTGGCTGAACCTGGACCAGAACAGCCGGTCGGTCTTCACCCAGGGGGCGGGAAACCCGGCTGAAACCGGTGGCACCGGGGTGATCGTATTCCCCAACCCTTTCACCGAGACCGTTTCATACCAGTACTTCCTGCGCCGGGCCATGCCCGTGAAAGTCCAGTTGTATGATATTTCCGGAAAATCTGTTCAGTTGGCTGAGCCTATGCAGATGCAAAATGAGGGACTGCACAGTGGGTCGGTCGATGCCGCCTCGCTCGGGCTGACTCCGGGCGTCTATTACCTCCGTTTCACGCTCGACCGGCAGGTGATCGTCAGCAAAGTAGTGAAAATCTGAGTCTTTCTTCATTCATG
>DAONFN010000008.1:0-20447 GCA_035403625.1 Bacteroidales bacterium | reverse complement strand
GAACGAAAAACTGCCCCCGTTGGTTCATTTCATCCTGCCGGGCGGGCATCCGGTCGTATCTTCCTGCCACGTCGCCAGAACCGTGTGCCGCCGCGCCGAACGATCCCTTGTCAGTCTGAACCGTTCATCGCCGGTCGACCCGGTCATTATCCGCTACCTCAACCGGCTGTCGGATTACCTTTTTGTTCTGGCCCGGAAGACCGGCAAAGATGCCGGAGCCACTGAGACTCCCTGGGTCACCAGTAAATGAGAATTTGGCTTGTTTGGATAAAATCTTTTTTTTATACTTTTGCACGAAATTCAAAACAACCATCCATGTACTGGACACTCGAACTGGCCTCAAAACTGGAAGATGCTCCCTGGCCTGCCACCAAGGAAGAGCTGATTGACTGGGCCATCCGATCCGGAGCGCCCCAGGAAGTGATTGAGAACCTGAAGGAGATTGAGGACGAAGGTGAGTCGTACGACCGTATTGAAGATATATGGCCTGATTATCCCACCAAGGACGACTTTTTCTTCCACGAAGACGAGTATTGATTTCGCGCCAGGAACCGACCCCTGTTTTTCTGTTTTCCTTATGTGAAAAAACTGAAGTTGACACTGCCGTAGTGGCGGTGCATGACAAAGCGCGGGTGGTTTTCAAAGCGCCCGGTGGCTGAATGCTCCAGGATGAACATCCCATCTGGATTCAGCAACGCACTGGCAAAAATCAGGTCAGGGAGGGTCGCCAGTTCATCCATGTCATAGGGTGGATCTGCGAAGATGAGATCATAACCGACTGCCATCTGCCGGATAAAGACGAAACAGTTGGAGCGCACCGCCTGCAGGTTCGCGGCACCCAGTTCCGCAGCCGTACGGCGGATAAATTCCACGCATCGGAAATTGGCGTCGACCGCGGTGACCGCCACAGCCCCCCGCGAAAGAAATTCAAAAGCCATGCTTCCGGTTCCCGTGAAAAGATCGAGTACCCGGGTCTCCTCCCAATCAATCCTGTTCGTAAGCACATTGAAAAGACCTTCTTTGGCAAAATCGGTCGTGGGCCGAACCGGCAGACCGGCAGGGGGATGAATCCTCCTCCCCTTGTATTTACCGCTTACAATCCGCATGAGAAGAAGTTGAGAAGCGGGAAGAATCTGTGCTCCGGAAGGTTTGCGATGCCCTGGCAATAGCCGTATGCCTCATTGCGTTGCCCGAACCTGACATGGCGGATGTAGCGGGTCAGGAGTGTCCAAAGAGCATCTCCATAATCGACAGGCCCGTAAAGGATTAGTGGCAGGGTATCGGGGTTGAACTCCAGTTGTTCCAGGACAAAGATGAGGTAATAAGCCACTTCCTCCGGTGAATCAAACGAGAAGGTATTGAAATAGATCATTTCGCGGCCATCGAAGACCATCAGGTCAAAGAGGGAGCCACGCAGGTGAAGGAACGCGCAGGGTTCAGCCAGCCGGTTCTTGTAGTTGATCCAGACACTTTCGATAAAAAGTCCCGAGATATGGACAATCTTCTGCCCGGGGAAAAGGATCCTGAGCGGCTCCTCCATCCGGGTGGGTAGCGGGTATAGCTGCCAGGCATCGAGCGGCATCAGGTGGTCGGCATGTACGGGCTCACCCGGGTCGGACGGATGATTGAAGCGGAACAATTCCATCTTCTCCGCTGAATCATATAATGGGGCAGGAACCAGCGTGGAGGATTTATTGCTGTATGCGATGCGGGCCAGCCGGAAGGGGGCCTGGATCCAGGGAATGGTTTCCCGGATGGAGCCGAGAAAGGAGGCTGCAAAGGGATCGCCTTCCGAAGATTTCGCCCGCACCGATTCCCCGGCCGAAGAGAGGCCATGATGAAGACCAATGAACCGGTTTTTCCTGAAATCAAGCACGGCGCAGGAGAACTCAGCCTCCCCGGCGATAACGGCAAGCCCGTAGTTCCTGGCGTCAGAGGCATCGAATGCCCCGTCGGACAGGGAGACCGGAAAAGTCAGGGGTATGTTCATGCGTTGTTGGCTTGTTTTAAGCTCCTGTTTCAGGCATGCAATGATAAGAAAAAAGGGCCATCTTCCGAAAAGCTATCCGCCGGTTTGATTCACCATCGGAAAATCAGGCATAGCCTCGAGGAAACGGTACGATTTGGCCCGGTGATCGAGGTGGCAGGCATAATGCGTCAACCCGTTCGTTACCGCAAGAAAGTCCACCTCAAGTTCGAGGTTGTATCGCGCCACCTGGTCAAATGTGGCCTGCGTGATCTCCACCCCGGGTGCTTTGCATTCGATGACCATTCCGGGTTTCCCGTCGGAACGGCAGGCCAGGATATCGAACCGTCGGGGCATTCTGTTTACCTTCAGCGACGCTTCCACCACGATGAGTGTAGAGGGAAACCCAAGGTGCGACATCATGAATTGCAGAAAGTTCTGCCGTACCCATTCCTCGGGCGTCAGGCGCACATAGCGTTTCCGGCACGGATCGAATATCTCCTTTTTCCCCGCCGGGTTTTTTCTTACCAGCGGCCGGATTGCGGGGAGGTTGAGTTTTTGCATCCCGACCATGCTGCAAACCTACGAAAATCTGACAAATATCTTACCTTTGCAAGCCAGACCGCAGCTGCGGAGTGCGTAATCCAAGCGCCCATGAAGACAAAAAAAGAGATTGTCGATGACTGGCTGCCGCGCTATACAGGCACCAGCCTCGATGAGTTCGGTGATTTCATCCTGCTGACCAACTTCGGCGCCTATCTCGAGATGTTCGCCAAATGGAATAAAGTTCCAATCAAGGGAAGGGACAGGGCCATGCCCAGCGCCACCCATGATCGCATCACCATGATCAATTTCGGGATGGGCAGCCCCAATGCCGCTACCATCATGGACCTGCTCGGTGCCATCCGGCCCAAGGCCGCTCTCTTCCTCGGAAAATGCGGTGGGCTGAAAAAGAAGTGCAAGGTCGGCGACCTGATCATGCCCATTGCCGCCATCCGTGGCGACGGTACTTCCGACGACTATTTCCCCGACCGGGTGCCCGCGCTCCCGGCGTTCAATCTGCATAAGGTGATGTCGTCGGTGATCCATAATCACAGTAAGGATTACTGGACCGGTACGGTTTACACGACCAACCGGCGGGTTTGGGAATACGACGAGCAGTTTAAGAAACACCTGCGAAACACGAGGGCGATCGCGATCGATATGGAATCGGCCACCCTGTTCATGGTCGGCTTTGCCAATGAAATCCCCACCGGGGCGCTCCTGCTCGTCTCCGACCAACCGATGGTCGGCCGGGGTATCAAGACCCAGGCCAGTGACCGGAAAGTGTCGGCCCAGTTCACGGAGGAGCACCTGCGAATCGGCATCGACACCCTGAAAGACCTCATCGAGAAGAAGCTGCTGGTCAAGCACCTGCGTTTCGACTGACAATAAACCATCATCCGGCTTCCTGCCACCCGTGATCGGTAAATCCCATGGCTGAAAAGAACACGATCAGTTTCGAAAACCTGATGAAGGATCTGAAGAACCAGATCTATCATCCGGTGTACCTGCTTTTCGGCGAAGAGTCGTATTTTATCGACGAAATCTCGAATTTTATTGAGAATCATGTTCTTAGCGATGATGAAAAAGAGTTCAACCAGACCATCATTTACGGCCGTGATACCGATGTCGCCACCCTGGTGAGTTATGCCCGGCGCTACCCGATGATGGCCAATTACCAGGTACTGATCGTCAAAGAGGCACAGGACCTTTCCCGCATAGAAGATCTCCAGGCGTACATCGAGCACCCGCTGGCCTCCACCTTGCTGGTACTCTGCTACAAATACGGAAAGGTTGACCGGCGGAAGGGTTTCTTTAAAGCCGTGGAAAAAACGGGTATCGTTTTTGAATCGGCCTCGCTCTACGACAACCGCATTCCCGAGTGGATCACCGAATACCTTCGCCCGCTGCAATTCTCGATCAGCCCGAAAGCGGCGGTGATGCTCACCGAGTTTCTCGGAACCGACCTTTCCCGGATCGTCAACGAACTGCAGAAACTCCTGATCAACATACCGGCGGGATCGACGATCACGGAAGAGGTTGTCGAAAGGAATATCGGCATCAGCAAGGATTTCAACGTATTCGAGCTACAGAAAGCATTGATCGCAAAGGATGTGGTGAAAGCCAACCGGATCATCCGCTATTTTGCCGCCAACCCCCGGGAAAACCCGTTGGTCAAGGTGATCCCGATCCTGTTTGCCTTTTTCCAGAAAGTTCTGGCCTATCACTACCTGACCGATAAATCGCAGAATGCGGCGGCCTCCGAGTTGGGCGTCCGTCCCTTCCTGGTCGGCGAGTACCAGCGGGCCGCGCGTGCTTTTCCGACCGGCAAAGTCATGACTATAATCGGCCTGTTGCGGGAGTACGATCTGAAATCGAAGGGGTTCGACAATGCCTCAGCCACCGACGGGGAACTCATGAAAGAGCTGATCTTCAGGATCCTTCATTAACATCAATCGATCCGGTAGTTGAACTCGGAAGAACGGTAGGTTTCCTCAATGATTTTACTGTATTTCTCCAGGATGAATTTTCGCCGGAGTTTCAGGGTTGGCGAGATCTCGCCCGATTCGGTGGTCCATTCGGCGTCGAGCAGCCGGATGCGCTTGATCTTCTCAGTCTTCCCAAGGTCCTGGTTGAACCGTTCGACCTCTTTCCGGATGCGGCGGATGATCCTGGGGTTGTTGACCGCTTTCTCCCGGGAGCCGAATTCGATATTTTTGACTTCGCACCAGTTACGCAGGAATTCAAAGTTCGGGATGATCAGGGCGGCAGGATAATTCCTGTTCTCCCCGACCACCATGATGTATTCGATGAAGGGCGATTCCTTGATTTTTTGTTCAATCGGCTGGGGGGCGATGTATTTACCTCCCGAGGTCTTGAATATCTCTTTTTTACGATCGGTGATGCGGAGGAATTTTCCCTCCTCGATCACCCCGATGTCACCGGTATGGAACCAGCCGTCGGCATCGATCGCTTCGGCTGTCTTTTCAGGCCGGTTGAGGTATCCCAGCATGACATTGGGCCCTCTGACCAGGATCTCCCCGTCGCCGGCAATTTTCATCTCGTTCCCGGTCAGAAGCGTTCCCACCGTACCGAACTTCACCGTTCCCGGTTCGAAGCGGTAACAGGTAACTCCCGGGGAGGTCTCGGTCAGACCATAGGCTTCGAGAACGGGGATGCGGGCCGCCCAGAAAATGCGTGCAAGTCTGGGATGCAGGGAGGCGCTTCCAGAAACGATGAATTTCAGCTCGCCGCCCAGCGCCTTCCGCCATTTCCGGAAAACCAGGAGATCGGCCAGGAACAGTTTGATGTCGTACACCCATCCGCGGGCATGGTCGAGTTCGAATTTATGCCCCTGCCGTAATGCCCAGAAAAACAGCCCCTTCATCGGTATGGGCAGTTTCCGTCCCTGTGCAACGATCCGGTTGTAGATCTTCTCGAACACCCTGGGCACCGAGGCGAATCCATGCGGCCGTATTTCCAGCATGTATTCACCCAATTCGTCGACATTCTGCACATAATAGATGGTGACTCCGAACGACTGGTACACATACCCGGCCGTTCGTTCATAGACATGGCACAAAGGCAGGAAACTGAGGGCCCGGTCGCCCGTTTTCAGCTGCGGGATCTCGGCCAGAGCCTTGTAGTTGGTCACGAAATTGTTGTGCGATGACATCACTCCCTTCGGGCGGCCGGTGGTCCCCGATGTGTAAATGATGGTGGCCAGATCACCGGGCAGGATCGTTGCTTTGATTGCCTCCAGTTGTTCGGGATGTGCGTATGTTCTTCCCTGTTCCAGGATTTCGGTCCAGCTCCTGACCCCTTCGATTTCTTCCAGCGAGAAAATGCCTTTCAGCCGGTCCAGTTCGGGAAGGATGTTCCGGACACGTTCGTAAATCAGCGGGTCATGAACGATGATATAATCCACCTCCGAATCATGGAAAATATAGCGGTAATTATCTTCGCTGACCGTCGGGTACACGGGCACCTGAACGGCTCCGACCTGCAGGATTCCCATGTCGATGAAGTTCCATTCGGGGCAGTTGTTCAGAACCGTGGCGATCCGGGTGCCTTTTCCGACCCCCATGGAGAGCAATCCCAGGCTGAATTCCCGGCTGATCCGTACAAAATCGGCCGCCGAAAAACGCACCCACCGGCCGTTCCTCTTGATGTTGAAGAGGTCGTCGATCGTGCTGTAATCTTTGCGGAACAGCTCAAGAAGATCGAAGATGCGGGTGACTTCCACGGTGGCTTGTTTCAAATGGGTTTCTATTCAAACAGGGCTGCGATCTTGCCGGCGTACTTTTTGGCGATCACATTCCGTTTCAGTTTGATCGTGGGAGTGATCTCGCCGGAGTCGAAGGTCCACTCCGTGTCGAGAAGATCCCAGGTCTTGATCTTTTCGGTATCGCCCAGGAACTTGTTGTACCGGTCCACTTCGGTCTTAAAGCGCTTCCGGATCCTGGGAAGGTTGATCATTTCCGCGTTCGTGGTATAAGGGATCTCTTTCACGGCGCACCAGGAGCGGAGGAAGACGAAGTCGGGGACGATGAGGGCCCCGGCGAACTTCTGGTTTTCACCCACCACGACGATCTGGTCGATAAAGAGGGATTCCTTGAATTTATCCTCGATCGGTTGCGGACTGATGTATTTGCCGAACGAAGTCTTAAAAAGCTCCTTTTTCCTCCCGGTGATCTTCAGGAAACCTCCCGGTTCAATCCGTCCGAGGTCACCCGTATGGAACCACCCGCCGGCGTCGATCGCCTCTCGGGTCATTTCCTCTTCCTTAAAGTATCCGGCCATGATGCTCGGTCCTTTGCACAGGATCTCCCCATCGTCGGCGATCATTACTTCTACCTCCTTCAGGATCTTTCCGACAGTGCCGAACCTGTTGCATCCCCGCTCCAGTTGGTTGACCGCGATCACAGGCGAGGTCTCAGTCAGCCCGTAACCCTCCAGGACATCGATCCCGGCACACGTGAACATACGGGCCAGACGGGGTTGGAGGGCGGCCCCCCCGGAAACCACCAGCAGGTGTTTCCCTCCTAGGGCTTCACGCCATTTGGTATAGACCAGCCGGTCGTAAAATTTCCGCTTCAGCTCAAAGAACCACCCGTTGGCCCCTTCAAGTTCATACCGCAGGGCAAGGTGGAGTGCCCAGAAAAAAATCCACCTTCGGACTCCTTTCAGCTTGTGGCCTGTAGCAAAGAGTCTATCATAGATCTTTTCAAGAAGCCGCGGCACCGTAGTGAGAATTTCAGGGCCAATCTCCTTCATGTTGTCGGTGATGGTGCCCAGGTTCTCGGCATAATAAATCGAATAGCCCTTATAATGGTAAAGGTAGTTGAGCATCCTTTCGTAAACATGGCAGAGCGGCAGGTAGCTGATCGCCTTGGCTTCATCCCCGAAGGGCGGGATGTGGGCACATCCCTTGAAATTGGAAATGATGTTGTTGTGGGTGAGCATCACTCCCTTGGGATTACCGGTGGTTCCGGAGGTATAGATGATGGTGGCGATATCATGCGGAGTAACATTCTTCCGGCGTTCGTCCAGCAACGCAGGAGCCGGATTCTGCCGGCCCAGGTCGATCAGCTCATTCAGATGTTTGTGCTCCTGGTGATCTTTGTAAGTGAAAACCCCCTTGATCTGAGTGATCTCCGGAAGGATATAGTCGATCTTTCGCAGGAGTTCCTGGCCGGAGATGAAAACATAAGTTACCTCGGCATGACTGAGGATGTACTTGTAATCCGATTCGCTGATGGTAGGGTAAATGGGAACATGAATGGCACCGACCTGCAGGATCGCCATGTCGACGAAGTTCCATTCCGCCCGGTTGGGGCTGATCTGGGCGATCTTGTCGCCGGGTTTTACACCCAGCGCAAGGAATCCGTAGCTGATGTTATCGACGATTTCGCGGTACTGCCGGATGCTGTACTTCGTCCAGCTGCCATTGTCTTTTGATGCCAGCACATCCTCTTTCGGCCGGAATGTTGCTTCATTGTATGGCAGCAGGTCGAAGATTCGGGTAACTTCCATGCTTATTGCAATTTATTGTGATACCGTTTTTTTGCGCAAGTTACAAAAAAGGTAACAGGGTAATGGAGTGACGGAGTGACAGAGTGACGGAGTGACAGAGTGATTGAGTGACACCATGGTTAAGTGACAGATTAACAGAGGGGTGACGTAAGACCATTACGCTTCGGGACTGCCGACCACTGACTGCCGACTGTGGACTGCCGACTGCCGACTCCTTTACAATCATTCCCTGAAAAAGTGCATCGAGCTGGCCTGGGCTGTAGGCATCAATACCATGTCGTTGACATTGACATGAGGAGGAAGGGTGGTCACGTAGTAAACCGCCTCGGCCACATCCTCTGCCAGCAGGGGTTTGAACCCGTTGTACACCTGGTCGGCGCGCCCCTTGTCGCCTTTGAACCGGACGAGCGAAAACTCCGTGTTCGCGGCTCCGGGAGCCACCTGAGTGACTTTTATATTGTGAGCGACCAGGTCGATCCGGGTCCCTTTGGTGATGGCATCGACGGCGAATTTGGTTCCGCAGTAAACATTTCCCAGTGGGTAGACCTCCTTCCCGGCGACCGAACCCACATTGATGATATGACCCTGGTGCCGGGCCACCATCAATGGGGCAACGAGACGGGTCATATACAGTAGGCCCTTGACATTCGTGTCGATCATTCTTTCCCAGTCGTCGACCACTCCTTCATGAACCGGGTTAAGGCCGACCGCGAGCCCCGCGTTATTGACCAGGACATCAATATTCCTCCATTTTTCAGGCAGTCCCTGGATGGCTTCTTCCGCCTCCTTAAACCGTCTTACGTCGAAACAGAGGGGCAACACCTCTATATGATGCGTGGTTATCAGTTCCTTTGCCAGATCCTCCAGCAGAACTTTGCGCCGGCCGGTGATGATCAGATTATGTCCGGTTGCTGCAAATTTACGGGCGGCAGCCTGCCCGAAACCGGATGTGGCCCCGGTAACGAATACGATTTTTGACATTCTATTTAATGTATTGATATATTGATATTTATATAGACTTAAAAGCGCGATTAATTCAATTTAGTCTTTGATCTTTGATTTTTGATCTTTGATCTTTAACGTATCCAAGATCCATTTTCGTGCATTGGTAAACGCTTCCATCCATGGGGTGATTTCATCTTCGCGGTGGGGTGGATAGAAGGGCCATTGCCAGGGGAGCACCGAATCTTCCAGGTGAGGCATGATCGCCAGATGGCGGCCATCGGCGGAAGCGATACAGGCGGCATCAAACTGCGAACCGTTTGGGTTGCCGGGATACGCATGGTAGCTGAACCGGACGGGAATGTGGTATCTTTCTTCCCCCTCCGGAAAATTGAATTTCCCTTCACCGTGCGCCACCCAGATGCCCAGCCGGCTTCCTGCCAGCGAATGAAGCATCACTGAATGGTTATCCACGATGTCGACACTGACAAACGAACATTCATATTTATGCGAATCGTTCCACGACATCCAGGGGTGGCGTTCGTATTCCGGGTAGATCAGCCCCAGTTCGACCAGTAACTGGCAACCATTGCACACACCCAGGCTGAGGGTGTCGGGCCGGGCAAAGAACCGTTCAAGGGCAGCGCGGGCCTTTTCGTTATAGCGGAATGCCCCCGCCCATCCCTTGGCCGAGCCAAGCACATCGGAATTGGAAAATCCCCCGGCAAAAGCGATAAAATTCACATCGCTCAGGTCTTCCCGGCCTGCAACAAGGTCGGTCATATGGATATCCTTCACGTCAAATCCGGCCAGATAGAGCGCCCACGCCATATCACGGTCGCGGTTCACCCCCTTTTCGCGGATCACGGCAGCTTTGATCCCTGACGGGATCCTGCGGTTCATGTCGATCCCGTACGAGGCAGCTTTTCCGGTAAATCCTGTGGAAAAAACCAGCTTCAGCGGTTGTTTCCCGTAGTTTTTGAGCCTTTCCAGCGCGAGGGCTTCACCCGACTGTAACCGGTCCATCAGGTAGGAGGAATGGAACCATGTATCACGCAGCGAATCAATGTCAAAGAAATACGAATTCCCGGCAACGGAGACGTTCAATGATCTATCCGGGGTGACTTTCCCGATGATGCAACCATTTTCATTCATTCGCCATTTCGCCATTTCGCCTTCCCTGACCTGCACCACGACTCCCGGCTGCTCACTGAACAGCACCCTGACGGGATCCCCCCACCCTGTCGGGGTATCCCCACCCTGTCGGGGTCCCCCCACCCTGTCGGGGTCGATCTCCACTTTGATACCGACTCCTTCAACCGGGAAAGCCATCTCCAGCAGTGTGGTGATCAACCCGCCGGCCGCTACATCATGTCCAGCCAGGATCAATCCTTCAGCCACCATGGCCTGGATCCCGGCAAAGGCTGAGGAAAAAAGGGCCGGGTCGGAAATATCCGGAACGGTATTCCCCACCTGGCCCAATGTCTGGGCAAAACTGCTTCCGCCGAGTTCAAAGCCTGCATCGCCAAAGGGAATGTACAGCAGGATACTCCCCGGGATGTTCGCCAGTGCAGGGCTGATCACTTTTTTTACATCCTCCACTTCGGCCACCGCCGATACAATTACGGTTCCCGGCGACAGCACCGGGTCGCCCCCGGGGTATTTCTGGGTCATTGAAAGGGAATCCTTTCCTGTGGGCACATTGATCCCCAGTGCGATAGCAAAATCGCTAAGGGCTTTTACCGCAGTATATAACCGTGCATCCTCGCCGGCGTTCCGGCAAGGCCACATCCAGTTGGCGCTGAGCGAGACCCCTTTCAGACCGTGGGTCAGGGGTGCCCAGACCAGGTTGGTAAGGGCGCGGGCCACCGCCATTCGCGAACCCGCTCCCGGGTCAACCAGGGCCACGGCCGGCGCATGCCCCAGGGAAGTAGCGATCCCTTTTTGCCCGCGGTAATCCAGCGCGGTGACACCCAGGTTGTTCAACGGAAGCTGGATGGCTCCGCAGGTCTGTTGCTTGGCGATCCTGCCGCTCACGGCCCGGTCAACTTTATTGGTCAGCCAGTCCTTGCACGCGACCGCCTCCAGTTGAAGCACCTGGTCGAGGTACTCAAAGATTTTCTCTGCCTGGTAATGAAGGGAGCCGTGAGCCGTGAGCCGTGAGTCGTCGTTTATCACGGTTTTGGGAGGCTTACCGAAAAAGTCTTCCAGGCTCAGATCGATGGGGCGCACCCCGTTCCGCTGATCCTCGAAAATCAGCCGGTGATCACCGGCGGTCATGCCTGCCACATACAGCGGCGCCCGTTCTCTTTCGGCCACCTGTTCCAGAATTTCCAGGTTCTCTTCCCCGATGACCAACCCCATGCGTTCCTGTGATTCATTACTGGCGACTTCACGGGCCGACAAGGTGGGATCGCCCACAGGGAGCCGGTCGAGGTAAACCGTCCCGCCTGTATTTTCGACCAGTTCCGAGAGGGAATTCAGGTGTCCACCTGCGCCATGGTCATGGATCGAAACAATGGGGTTCTTCTCCATCTCTGTCATCGCCCGGATGGCATTGAAGACCCTTTTCTGCATTTCCGGGTTTGACCGTTGCACGGCGTTCAGCTCAATCGCATTGCCATATTCGCCGGTGGCTACCGAGGATACGGCTCCACCCCCCATTCCGATGCGATAATTGTCACCCCCCATCACCACGATCGGCTGTCCGGTCTGCGGCTCCTCTTTCAGGGCATCTTCCTGCCGGGCGTACCCAATACCCCCGGCCAGCATGATCACTTTGTCGTATCCGTAGATCCTGCCTTCCCCGGCATATTCAAAGGTGAGAAGGGATCCGCAGATGAGGGCCTGGCCGAATTTATTCCCGAAGTCACTGGCTCCGTTAGAGGCTTTCAGGAGTATCTCTCCCGGCGTTTTATAGAGCCAGGGCCGGGGAGGAATGAACTTTTCCCACGTTCGGCCCCCGTCAGGCCGGGGATAGGAAGTCATGTAAACGGCAGTTCCTGCGAGTGGGATACTTCCCTTGCCGCCTGCCATGCGGTCGCGGATTTCGCCCCCCGAGCCGGTAGCCGCACCGTTAAAAGGTTCAACCGTGGTGGGGAAGTTATGGGTTTCGGCTTTCAGTGAAATGACCGAACGGATGTCGCGGATGGTAAAAAAATCAGCCTGTTGCGGATTACCGGGAGCGAATTGCTCGATTTCAGGCCCCTGTATGAAGGCCACGTTGTCCTTGTAAGCGGAGACCAGGAAGTTGGAGTTCTCACGGGAGGTCTTGCGGATCAGGGCAAACAGCGAATCAGTCATCTCGTGGCCATCGATGATGAAGGTGCCGTTGAAGATCTTATGCCGGCAATGTTCCGAGTTGACCTGTGAAAAGCCAAAAACTTCGCTGTCGGTCAGCGGACGGCCGATTTTTTTACTGACCTCAACCAGGTACTCAACCTCTTCTGCACTGAGCGCCAGTCCCTCGGAAGCATTGTATGCGGCGATATCGCTGATATGCCTCACAGCATCCGGGGTATGCTCGATGTGGAACAAGTCCTGGTCGAGCGAATTGTAAACGGCCTCCAGCATGGGATCGATGGTCGTGACGTGCGCCGCGTGACCCGTAACGGGTGAAACACCCTGATCGTACTTCGTACTTCGTACCTCGTACTTCGTAAACCGCTCGATCCTCCGGATCCCCCGGATGCCCATATTCTGCGTGATTTCGACGGCATTGGTGCTCCAGGGGGTCACCATTTCCCGCCTTGGGCCGGTAAAGGTCCCGGAATAAACGGGTTCGGCGATGCATGTTGCACCGCCGAACAGCCAGGTCAGTTTTTCCAGGTCATCTTTGCCGGGATGCCCGTCGCTCTCTACAGCATACAAGACCCTTTCATCACCAAAAAACGTTATCATACCATTTATTTTGGCTATTTCGCTATTTCGCCACCTAGTTTCCCAGGTATCGTTCCGCCTCGATGGCTGCCATACAGCCGGTTCCCGCTGCGGTGATCGCCTGGCGGTAGTAATGATCCTGGACATCACCGGCGGCAAAGACACCTTCCACGCTGGTGCGCGTCGAGCCGGGGGCTGTTTCGACATAGCCCATTTCGTCGAGTTTCAGCTGCCCCTCGAAAAGTTCCGTATTCGGTTTGTGGCCGATGGCGACGAAAAAGCCCATAACGGCGATATCGCGCGCTTCACCGGTTTTAATATTTCTCACCCGTACGCCGGTCACCCCGCTCATATCGCCCAGCACTTCTTCGGGAACACTGTCCCACACCATTTCGATGTTCGGGGTGTTCAATACCTTATGCTGCATCGCTTTGGAGGCGCGCAGTTCGTTGCGGCGGTGGATCATGTACACTTTTTTGCAAAGCTTGGCAAGATAAGTGGCTTCTTCGGCAGCGGTGTCTCCCCCGCCTACGATGGCCACTTCCTGGCCGCGATAGAAAAAGCCGTCGCAGGTAGCACAACCCGAAACCCCCTGCCCCATGAACTTCCGTTCGGTTTCCAGTCCCAGCCATTTGGCGGAGGCTCCGGTGGCAATGATCACGGTATCAGCGGAAAGCACTTTCCCATCATCAGCTTTAACGATAAAAGGGCGCTGAGAAAAATCGACTTCCGTCACCACCCCAAACCGGACGTCGGTTCCGAATCGTTCGGCCTGCTGTTTGAACTCTTCCATCATTTCCGGGCCGGTGATACCCTTGGGATATCCCGGAAAATTCTCCACCTCGGTGGTAATGGTCAGTTGTCCGCCCGGCTGCATTCCCTGGTACATAACAGGTTTCAGGTCGGCACGGGCAGCATAAATAGCAGCGGTATATCCAGCAGGTCCGGATCCTATGATCAGGCAACGGATCTTCTCAACATTCTCAGTCATATATAAATCATTTTTGATGCTACAAAATTAAGAAAAATCAGGACACCGGAAGGCTACAGCCGGCCCGCAATTCCGTATTTCATGTATATTTGATGGTCTCTAAATCCGGCGCTGCAAAATCATCCTATGAATCCCAGGCGAAGATATCACCACATCGGCATCCCGGTTGCCGAACCTCCCGAAGGAGCCACATATCTGGAAGGGTACGATGTGTGGCATTGCGGGTATGAAACCAGTGAATTCGGTATTGAATGGATGACGTACGGAAAGAACTGCCGGTTGCCGGAGATCGTGAAGACCCTTCCCCACATTGCGTTCGAAGTGGACGACATCCAGGAAGCCATCCGGGGAAAGAAAGTGATCATCGAACCCAACTCGCCTTCGGAAGGGAATGTAGTTGCCTTCATCGAAGAGAACGGCGCACCGATTGAGTTCATCCAGGTGGCAAAACACAGGAAAGAGCGGAAACGATCTGTAAAACAGCCTCCCCGATGATCCGTACAAAGGCAATCCCGCTATTTATTTTCTTGCTGCTTGACCTGTTGACAGCCCTGCCGGGATACTCTCAGAAACAGAAGGCCAACGAAAAATTCGGATTGTACCGATACGGGGAAGCGGTTTCTCTTTACCGAGCATACTTGCAGAAAAAACCGGGTGATGCAGAAGCCCTCCGGAACCTGGCCCTATCCTGCTCCAAGATCAACAACATCACAGGAGCCGTTGAGGCATACCGTTCCCTGGTGAAACTCGATGGAGCCGAACCCGACGACTGGTACCGGTATGCACAGGTGCTGAGGATGGCTGGTGATACGGCCGAAGCAAGGAGATCAGCACTCGCTTACCAGGGAAAAGCTCCCGGTGAAAGGGCGGAGAACCTGCTTCACTCCCTGGATCAAGCTGCGGCTTTGATGTCGGATTCGAACCGGTACATCCTGACAAACCAGACAAGATCCTACAACTTCTCCGTGTTTTCACCCGTCCTGGGCAGCGGGACGGTGGTTGTGACGGCAGGGACGGGAGAAGGTATCATCGATCCCTGGACCGGCCGGGGTGTTACCAGGCTTTTCGCGACCGACACCTCTTTTTCCCGGCTGGTTCCATTCGCACCGGAAGTGATGACGGGGGCGGGCGACGGGATAGCCACGTTCGCGCCCGACGGAAAAGTCCTTTATTTCACCACGGTGAATCCGAAATCGGCCAGGGAGAAGGGCGTTGACACGCGGAGGCTGATGATTGTTTCCGCGGTAAAAAATGGATCGGAATACCGGCATGCTGATCTTTTTCCCTTCAACAGTCCGTCATTCAGTTCGGCACATCCGGCGCTTTGGAATAAGGGTTCAATGCTGGTTTTCGCTTCCGACCGTCCGGGCGGGAAAGGCGGTATGGATCTCTGGTGCTGCACCCGGCAGCCCGGTGGAACGTGGGGAGAACCCGTCAACATCGCTGTGCTGAACACAGCCGGGAACGAGCTTTTCCCGGTATTCAACGGGAGTTACCTGTACTTCTCGTCCGACGGACTACCGGGTCTCGGCGGTCTTGATCTTTTCCGCTCGAAAGTCGATGGCACCTCCTTTTCCCCGCCCGAAAACCTGAAAGCGCCTATTAATTCCGCTTTCGACGACTTCTCCCTTGTAACTGAGGATAACCTAAGGAGTGGCTGGATCTCCACCAACCGGTTCGGTAATCCCGAAAAGGATGACATCGCCCGCTTCCTGCGAATTTATCAGCAACCTGCAGTGAAAGAGGTCATTGCGGAGAATAAGGAGCCGGAAGATAACAAGCCGCAGCCGTCGCTGTCTTCCCCCGCGGTCGGAAAAACCATCCGGCTGGAAAAGATCTTGTATGAATTCGACAGATGCGATATAACCCCCGCCTCGGCCGAAGAACTCGACCGGTTAGTGAAGCTGATGAACGATTACTCCGATATGGTGATCGAGTTGTCGTCGCATACCGACTGCCGGGGCACGGTTGCTTACAACGAGCGGCTCTCGCAATGCAGGGCTGATGCGGCGGTGCGCTATATCGTGGGGAAAGGGATCACCCGTGACCGCATCAGGGCAAAAGGGTACGGTGAATCCCGGCTGGTCAACGGATGTTCCGACGGGGTGAACTGCACGGAAGAGCAACACCGGGAGAATCGCCGGACGGAGTTTACGATCCTCTCCTGCCCGTCATGTCCGCCGCTGGAGTGATGCGTGGCTTGTGACACCACGTGACACGTGACGCGTGACGACACCTGTCAGTCGTAATGAAACCGGCATTTGACTACCTGGATCTCATCCTCCACCACCCGGTAAACCAGCCGGTGTTCTGTGTTGATCCGCCGTGACCAGAACCCCCGGTATTTATGCTTCAGGGGTTCAGGGTTCCCGAGTCCCGAATAAGGATGCCTGTTGATATCCTTGAGCATCGCGTTGACCCGGGCCAGCACTTTTTTATCGGTTCGTTGCCAGTAAAGATAATCCTCCCATGACTCCTCGACAAATACAAACTTCATGGCTTCAACAGCTCCTTTTCAAACTTTTTTCCCTTTCGAAGTTTTTCAATGGCCGAATCGAGGCGTTTCTCATTGGCTTTCGATGAAAGTTCATAGTGGGTGGCCGATAGCGAATTGTACTCCTCCAGCGAGATGACCACTACACCGGAATCTTTTCCCCGGTATATCACCAGCGGCTCATCGCTTTCTGCCACGGTATCAAAATATTTTTTAATATCCTTGCGGAAATCGGATATGGAAGTGGTTATCATTGCCTATCTCTTTGTACATAATTCTGTACAAATATAGGTACAATTCCGTTTGATTAATAGTGATCCTGATTTTATTTCCGTCGGACAACCACCTTCCGGCTCTGGAAGAGCCCGTCGCCCCTTACGATCATCATATAAATTCCCGGTGTGAGACCTGCCACATCAAGGGTCACGGGGAGAGTAACATCCGTATCTTTCCTCACCGGGATTCCCTGCTGGTTGAAAAGCTCAATCGTAACCTTTTTCCCGGTATATTCCGGCAGATGGACATTCAACTTGCCGGAAGCAGGGTTAGGAAACACGATTAACCTCTGATCGGGAGTTACCGGACGGACCGGCTGAAGGATGGAATCGTCGGGATAGATGATCCCGGTGGTGTCGCCGTTTTTAATGTAGCCGATCAGACGGTAATTACTGTAGATTTCGAAAACGTTATACAGATACCAAACCTCTCCCAGGGTTGCTGAGAATTTGTGGGAAAACTCCCAGGGTGCCAGGTAGGGTAACAATGTATCCCCGGTTCCGTACGAACAAACCGGAAAATCTGCCGAACCGGCAAACCGCGAGACGATTCCGCCGGTATCGGCAATTACGGAAGCTGCCGAAGCATTCCATCCGGAACCTTCACCAACGGGATCGTCGATTAGTTGCCCGGGGTAAAGGTTACATACGTGATCAGAGGAATCAACCAAAGTCCAGGTATTCAACTGATAGTCATGGTGCTTTGGGCCAGTCGCCCCGATTACCGAAACTTCCCAGAACAGGATACGGTTCTCAACCAGGTATTCATAGCCTTCTGCCGTTGAATCCTTTTCCAAAATCCGGCGTTTTATCAATTGTTCCCCTCCCTCACCTAATCCATAATGCATCCAGAAATTATCATATTGAAAAACATCCCCTACCTTGAAATTGTAAACCTCCCTGAACCCGGGTAACTGTGTTCCAAGGTTCCGGCCGGAGATCCCTTCGAGGTTGTAATAATCATTTTGCCCGAATACCGGGAACCATAATAGTCCGTGTTCTTTGCTGAGGAGGAAAAATTGTCCGTTTGAAAGGGTGATGGTCTTGATCGAATCCCACTCACCGAGCACCTGGTTCCACGATTTCTGAGTCACCTGGGCGGTAAGGGCTGCGGCGGTGTCGAAAAGCCACGATTGACCCGTCTCCGCCATGGTTTTAATCAGGAAGCTGCCCGGATTGCGGAACACATAGTCACCTCCCGGACGTTTCACCATTTCCCGGAGCAGGAACTGTGGCTGGTTTTTCAGAAAATTGTTCGTATCCGGGCAGGCGGTGCATCTTTTCACGACCCGGTTGAGGTAGAATACCGAGTCGCCGCCGATCCCTTTTGCCGAATCCACGCAGATCACGTGGGAGATGATGGCGGCGGATTCCAGGCGGAAGTTCGACTTCCCGGTTTTATTCACCGGGCTCCACGGCTGCGCGGGGAGGATGGCCGGGAGGCAGGCGAGCAGGAACAGGAGGCGAATCTTCATGGGAATTGTATTTGAGGGAATTAGAGAAATGGCGATATAAATATACGCAACTTTCCGCAGGTTCCACCCTGTCGGGGTGGGGGGACCCCGTCAGGGTGCCGTAACTTTCAGGAACACCGTCTCCAGCCCTTTGATCGTCATCTCCCCTACTACCGGCTCCAGCGGCTCACCCAAAACGTTGACCCGTTCGACCTTTGTATAACTTTTTGAATCAGCGGACCGAAACCACCCGGCCGGATCCACCCGCGTGTCTTTCCCGGCGGTCTCCCGGATCTGCAGGCGGATCCCGGTGCCATCATCCAACGGTAATGCATCCACCATGAGCAGGTTGGACGGTAAGGCCTCCATCAAGGACACCTCCTGCCGGTTTTCACCGGCGCGGGGACTGGCAGGCAACACCCTTGACAACACCGGGATACGGCGATTCAAAGCAAAGTCGGCCGAACTCTGCCGGGTGACCTTTGCTCCCGAAGTGATCGTGTAACTCCAGCGTAACTCCCCTTCCTGGCTGGCGAGAAAATTGGTCGTCCAGTAGTTGTTGAGCACCCACGAGTAAATCACGGGCAGGGGCTTCCGGTTCGCCGGCAAAAACTTACCCAGGTTCAGTCCTCCCAACTGGACAATGGGAATTTCAGGAGAAACAAATGTAACCCCAAAACCATCCTCCTTCAGCATGACGAAATTTTGCACTCCCTGCCAGTCGGTGGCCGATCCGTCGATCTGCTCCTTTCCCGCTTCCACCGCGCCACCGGCTACTTCATACACCACCTCTGCCTCTCTATTCGTGGCAAACGGGAAAGCAACGTAAACCCCTTCCGGATCGGTCACCGCCAACTTCTTCATTGCATATCGGAATTCCACCTGCTTCACTCCCTTGTACAGGCAAATCTCGCAGGTGATCGCACCCTCGCTGCATCCCGGCATCCTCCCGGCGAGCGTCACCGAACTCCATACAGGTCCGTCGGCAGTACTGGTTACCGCAATCTGCTCCCACTGCTGCCGCCGGTAATTCTGCAGATACCCTTTCCCGATCTGCTCCCGGTCCTTCCCCAGCGTCTCATAGATAAATTCGCCGAAACCGAATTCTGCCCTGCCGTCAGCCAGTTCATGACCGGCCTCAAGGTCGTACAAACTGAGTATCCGGCCGGTCGCAGGGTCGATCTGCAGCCGGTACCATTGATTTTCCAATCGACCCGTGAAAACAGGAGATTTTACAGGCGCCACCGGGTCAGACGACACTTCGATCCGCCATGAACGGAATCCAAACGGAGGCAACCGGTCGGCAAACAGGGTATAGTATCCTCCTTCGGAACGTCCAGAAAGAGCCTGAACGGGCATCTCCCCACCGTCGGCCCCAATGATCCGGAATTTCCGGTCGGGAGGCAGCACCTGCCGGTCCATGTAAACATCCACCAGCCCCGGACGTTCCCGCGGGAGGGTGTTCACCAACGTCAGGGTGGCAGAGCCGGGATTCGTATAGAACCCCGACTGGATCCTTCCCATCACCTCCTCCCGCAGGATCCGGCATTTCTTGACGGCATCCCACGCGTAAGAAAGTTTCTCTCCCAACTGCACCACGCTGTTTTCACACAAGGGGTCGGTGATGCTTTCCGCCGCGCCAAAGGTGTGTTCATCATAGAAGAGCAGGTCGTCGGTGATCTGCGACCGGAGACTGGATATTCCCGGGCCGGGAGATACTCCCAGGATGGCGCCCAGAGACATCAGCCCGTTGTTGGCAAGGTGGTCGGCATGGGCCTGCCGGGTATAGGCTGTCGCCAGTGCAGCCGATCCGAACCCGTCGATCCACCAGTCGGACCAGGCCCCGCGCACCACAGGCAGCTCCGTGCCGTATTTTCTCATTACGGTATCAAAAAATTCCGAAACGGTGGCCAGTCTCAGGTGCGGCCACAGGTAGGTTTCATTCCATTCTTTCACGATCCGGCAGGCGGTGGTCGACGGGGGTGAATTGTCGGTCAGGTAACCGCTGAATTGAATGGCGTATTCATCAAACGGATAGTCTCGCGATGAAATTCCCGCGAGGTGCGGGAAGAGGTTTTGTGCCAGGGCATCCGTCCCGGTCAGGATCCCGAGCATATTCCCGGTCATATAATGTTCGGGACGGTTCACCGTGATCCGTTTTCCCGATGGGCTTTCCCAAATGAAGGTGGTCGGCCGGTTGAAGGGTTTTCGCGCCCGTTCTGCATTCTGGCCCATGTTGAGATACCGGATCCCCGCTTCGCCCAGGTATTCAGCCAAACACCAGGGCACCCCGTTGATGTCGTCCTGCATCGCGGCCTGAACACCGAAACCCGCCTGACGGAAGGCCGCAACAGGCGCCTGTGATGCG
>DAONFN010000007.1:0-20687 GCA_035403625.1 Bacteroidales bacterium | reverse complement strand
CTTTCGGGGTATTTCCTTTTATCTTTCCTGGAAACAGGGAAAAAAGCGGACCTGGCCCTCTCGGTGGCCTCATTCTTTCCGGCTTTGCTCAGCAAGGAGAGTGCGGTTGCCTACCTGGTCATGGTGCCGGTGCTGCTGATCCTCTTCGATGACCGGCCGGCCTTGAAAAAGCTGAAGACGGTCCTGCCTTTCCTTTTACCGGTGGCCCTTTTCCTGCTTCTTTATTACCGCTATTCGAACATCGGTGCATTCGTGAAGCTTCATGTGCTTGACAACGCACTGATGGCCGCTCCTTCGCCTTCCGTGATGCTGGCCACCAAGCTCCTCATCCTCGGGAAATACCTGGTCTTGTTGCTTTACCCGCATCCCCTGGTGTTCGACTATTCCTACAACCAGATCCCGTTCACCACCTTTTCCGACCCGCTCGTCTGGATTTCAGCCCTGGTTTACCTGGCAGCCATCGGGTACCTGGTATTTGTGCTGGTGCGCAAGCTGGCCGGGAAAACCCTTACCGCCTGGCAGCCGGTGGCCGCTTTTTCAGTCGCCTGGTTTCTCATGGGATTTGCGGCCTCCTCGAACATGCTGATGCTGATCGGTTCGACCATGGGCGAACGATTCATGTACTCCCCTTCCCTCGGATTCCTTCTGCCGGGGGTATGGCTCCTTTCGAAAGCCGTCTTCAGAAAGGGCCGGGAGAAGAAGGTGAAAGAGATGCGGGTCATTCTCCTCTATTCATTTTGCGGCATCCTGTTCTTCGCTTACGCCATCGCGACCATCGGAAGGAACCGGGCGTGGAAGGACGACTTCACCCTGTATTCGACCGATATCCGTTACCTGTCGCAGAACGTAAAGGCCAACGATTTCCTGGCCAACATGTACCGCGATTTTGGCGACAAGGCCACCGATGCCGCGCAGAAACAGGAATTTTACCTCAAGGCGATCGAGTTAAAAGAAAAAGCCGTAGCCATTTACCCGGAGGTGATGGAGATCCAGCGCCAGCTGGGCGATCTTTACGGTAAAACGGGACAGTTCGTCAAAGCGATCGGTGCCTACAAAGCGGCGATCGGCCTCAATGCGCACGATGCCATCAGCCACCTGCAGATCGGCAAGGCTTATGGCATGTTGCGTCAGCCGGCGGAAGGGTTGAAGTGGATGAAAAAGGCGGAGGAGCTTGATCCCGGGAATGCGGATATTTTACTGGCCCTCGGGGTGACCTGTGCTCAGTTGGGCGATCTCGGAAATGCCATTCCTTATTTCGAAAAAACGCTAGCCCGGGATCCGTCGAATTCACTTGCTGCCCGGTATCTTGACCAGGCCCGGAGACAGACCGGAAAAAAATAACACGACCTATGAAAGTGAAAATTACCTTATTGTTGCAACTCTTCTGCGCGGCACTCCTGCAGGCGCAGACACCCGGCGAACTGGCGAAACAGGCAGGCGGGAGCGCAGACTATCCCGGGCACGACCAGCTCGTCGTTTTCGACAGTACCGACGTCGACATGCAGCCCACCGGGCTGACCTACGTGGTGAACCATACCCTTACCAAGGTGCTTACCCGGCACGGGGCTGCCGACCTGGCGGTGGTCAAATTCGGCTACGATCCGCTTTCGGCCTTTGTGGAGATCCGAAAGGCGACGATTTACCGGAACGATGGAACCGTGACCGGGCTGGATGTAAGTAAAACCATCGATTATCCTGCCCCGGCGCGGGCTATTTACTGGGGGGCACGGGAAAAAATGCTGGAGATCGGACGCCTGGAGCCCGGTGATGCGGTGGAGGTGGTGATGTTCCGGAAAGGGTTCACCTACGCTTTACTGGGCGACGATGGCGACGACAAGTACATTCCGCCCATGCGCGGCCAGTTTTACGACATCGTGGAGTTCTTCAACTCCGTACCGGTGAAGAACAAGGTTTACCGGGTCAGGGTTCCGAAGGACAAGCCGCTCCAGTACCAGTTTTACAACGGCGAGGCACAGTCGTCGTGCTGGTTCGAGGGCGAAAAGATTGTATATACCTTCGGGAAGAAAGATATGATGCCGCCCAAAAGCGAACCGAAGATGGTGGCCTTTACCGACGTGGCTCCCAAACTGCTGGTTTCGACTACTCCCGGATGGAAAGAAAAATCGACCTGGTTCTTCAAAGTGAACGAAGATTTCGGAAGCTTTGAAGCCGACCGGGAGATCCGCGAAAAAGTAGCCGGGATCCTGAAAGGGGCCACCGACGAATGGGATTCGGTTGCCCGGCTGACCCACTGGTGCGCCGACGAGATCCGGTATTCGGGTATTTCGATGGGATGTGGCGAAGGGTTCACCCTGCATAAAGGCACCATGACCTTCACTGACCGGTGCGGGGTATGCAAGGACAAGGCGGGCATGCTGATCACCATGCTGCGGGCAGCGGGATTTAAGTCGTATCCCGCCATGACCATGGCAGGATCGCGCATCGACTACATTGCCGCCGACCAGTTCAACCACTGCGTGACGGTGGTAAAACTCCGCGACGGGAAGTATCACCTGCTCGACCCCACCTGGGTGCCGTTCATCCGCGAACTCTGGTCGAGCGCCGAACAGCAGCAGCAATATCTCATGGGTGTGCCCGAAGGGGCCGATCTGGCCACCACACCCGTTTCCGACCCGGCCAACCATTTCGTGAAGATCGACGGAGTGACGCAACTCGCCTCCGACGGAACCCTGAAAGGACGCATCACCATTAGCGGGGAGGGACAATCGGATGCCGGTATCCGGGGACTTTTCCGTTATTCGAATTCCATGGCCTGGTTTCAGAATGTCGAACGGGAATTGTTGCGAATCTGGCCACAGGCGCGCGTCTCCCAGGTGAAATACACCGATCCGGCCGATTACCTGAGATACAACATCTGGGTGGCAATTGATTATACGATCCCGGGTTTCGCCCTCGTCACCGACAGCCTGATGATGTTCACGCCGCTTTCGGCCGCCGGCATCTTCAAAGGCTTCCAGGGACAGCTTTCCTTTGACACCGGCACCAAGGAACGGAAATACGCTTTCCGCGACCGCTGCTCGCGCCAGGTGGAGATCAACGAATCGGTGCGCCTGCCCGAAAATGCGCGGCCGGTGCGGTTGCCCGGTGCAGCCGAGGTCAAAGGCAGCGCGGCGTCATTCAGCGGGCGTTACAGCTTCGGCAACGGTGCGGTCGATTTCAATGCCCGGTCGGTATTTCCGAAGAGGGTTTATGAAGCGGGCGAATGGCCCGAATTTAAAGCCGCCGTTGAAGCGCAGAACCGTTTCGCCGATCAGTCGGTCGTCATCAAAATCGCAAACCAGACCCGGTAAAATCCGTTTCCATGAAAACACGCCCTACCCATTATCTGCTGATCCTTATTGCGGTGATCTTCAGTCCCAGGCTGGTTGCCCAGGAAGAAAGATTCGACGCCGCTTACCGGTCGATCGTGAAAGAATATACCCTGAATGCCGACGGAAGCACCGATTTCCGCTATGCCAAGGTGCAACAATTGCTTACCTACCGTGCGTTCCAGAATCTATACGGAGAGACCTTCGTCGTGTACCATCCCGAATACCAGAAGTTGAAGATCAACGAATGCTATACGGTAATGGCAGGAGGAAAAAAAATCCCCACCCCGGAGAATGCGTTCAACGAGGTGCTTCCCGGAGCTGCTGCCGGAGCTCCCGCCTACCAACCCCTGCGCGAAATGGTCATCACCCATACCGGGCTGGAGAAAAATGCCGTGATCCATCTCGATTATTCGATCCATACCGCCCCCGGGGTCTATCCGGCCTTGATGGGAAACGAATTGCTGGCCGAGACCGAACCGGTGAACAGCCTCGAGATCCGGGTCCGCATTCCGGCCGGTGAAAAGTTGCATTACCTCTTGTTCAATTCGACCTTGAACCCGGTAGAAACCACCGAAGGCAATTTCCGGGTTTTTACATGGAAAATGACGGATATCACGGCGATCCTTCCCGAAGAGATGCAGCCCGGGATCAACGAACGATACCCGAGGCTGATCTTCAGCACATCCGGTGACCGGGCAGAGGTGTTCAACTTTCTGACCCGCCAGCCCGCCTTCAGCCTGGCCGTCACTCCGTCGATGCAAAAGGAGGTGAATACGCTGGCGGAAGAAAAAAAGAGCCGGTTTGAAATAGCCCTGAAACTCCAGGAGATGGTGGTCAACGACCTCAAGCTGTATCCCATCCCGATCCGCCAGGCCCTTTACACCTGCCGGACCCCGGAACAGACCTGGAACAGCATGGGAGGGACCTCCATTGAAAAGGCCGTGCTTCTGACAACCCTGCTGAAAGCAGCCGGGATGAATGCGCAGGTCGTCGGGATCGTGCGTACGACCTTCGACGATGAAAGCATTGCATCGCTGGCGGGACTGGAAGATTTCGCTGTGAGACTCGAAGACCGCGAACGGGGCACCTGGTATTTTTCGGTCGCATCGCTCAATCCGGTCAATCTCGGCCTGACGCTGCCCGGACGATCGTTCGTGACCCTGGCTGCAGGGGTAAAACCTGCAGCCGTCAAGGTAGAAGAACCGGAGCAAACGGTCAAGATCCAGGGAAATTTTCTTGTGTCGTCCGATCCGAAGCTTACCGGGGAGATGAGCATCTACTATAGCGGAAGCATGTACCCGCTGGCCGGGATCGTCCGCGACCCGAAACGGATGAAGAATTCCGTGACCGGGGGACTTATCGGAAAGGATACCGCCGACCGAAAGGTGAGTACGATCAACAACGGAAACGGGTTCCAGACCTACATCGTTAAAAGCGACCAGCCCTTCCGGAAGGATTCGTCGTGGTACATCTTCACCCTCCCGGTTTCCACTGCGGGCATCGATGCCTGGGGAGTGAAGACCCTGTCGGTCAAGCGCGAAAAGCCGTTTGAGATCCCGGCCCGGGCGAATGAAAGTTATGACTGGACGCTGACACTGCCGGCCGGTTACCGGTTGCTCACCCCGCCGAAAAAGACCGCGATCGACAATAAAGCCGGTAAATTCGGATGGGAAGTGACATCGGAGGGCAACAAAGTGACGGTGAAAAAGCAGGTGAAATTCAACGACCGTGTGTTCGAAGATGACTTGTTCACCGACTTCAAGCAACTCATGGATGCTTGGAACAATCCCTGGAACCGGCAGATTATCCTGGTGAAAGAGTAAGATTTTCAGCGGGTGATCACCCGGCCCATTCCTTCGCGGTTGATGCGCACGCTTTGTTTTTTCAGCCGGCTGTATTCTTTCATCAGTTCTTCCTGTTCTTCCTGAACGGTGGCCTCCTGCAGGTTTTTCCGGATAACGGTCAGCATCCGGTCGAGTTTGCGCGATTTGAAAGCGTAAACAGTCAGCATGACATGCATCTGGAGCCGGTCCTCCTCCGTTGTGACCATAATATTGTTTTTCAGCCAGTTGTCGCTGAGTTCATAGGGGGTGAACAGCAGGTTCACCGCCAGCATGGCGACTTCCTGATCGGGATGGGAGAGGAAGGTGGCCTTATCGGGAATGACGTCGTTCTCCACCCCGCGGGCATATTCATCGAAGATGGCCTGACAGGGCGGATTTTCGAATACCAGTTCATCGCGGAGGATATCGTTGACCACATAATCGGCGATCCCCACAGGCACCTCGCGGTCCTGCTGCGGGTCGGGCTTTATTTTAATCACGTCGTGCCCGTACAGGAGCAGGAGCCGGATCACTTCCCGTTCCTGGTGTTCGGGGGAGTCGAGATCGATTTCGACCTGCGGTTCGGCCGTGATCACCTCTTCCGGCACGGCTTCCTTTTCCGCATCGGGCATCTCTTTTTTCACGCGGGCGCGGAGGAGCTTGTTCAGTTCGCTCATCAGCACCTGCTCGGAGATGTCCATCAGCTGCGAACACTCCTTGACATAGAGCGATCGGGAGATGCCGTCGGGGATAAGGGCGATCGTGCTGACAATTTCCTTGATCAGGGCCGCTTTCCGGATCGGATCGTGGCGCGTTTCGTCGAGGAGCAGCCTTGTTTTAAAGAGGATGAAGTTGACGGCGTTGCCGGAAAGGAAGGCTTCCACCTCGGCCGGGTGGTGTTTGCGGGCATAGGAATCGGGGTCTTCGCCGTCGGGGAAAAGCACTACCTTCACATTCATCCCCTGCTCGACGATCATATCGATGCCGCGGAACGACGCTTTGATACCGGCCGGATCGC
Organism: Bacteroidales bacterium; assembly: GCA_035403625.1. GTDB lineage: Bacteria > Bacteroidota > Bacteroidia > Bacteroidales > FEN-979 > CAIVAT01. The sequence continues at coordinate 14,514 of DAONFN010000007.1, read as the reverse complement.
CGTCGTACAGGATCGAGATGTTGGGCGTAAAGCGTTTGATCATGTGCACCTGCTCGAGGGTGAGCGAGGTTCCCGACGAGGCCACTACATTAGTGATGCCCGCCTGGTGGAGAGAGATCACATCGGTATAGCCCTCGACCAGCAGGCAGTTATCGCGGGCGATGATGGAATTCTTTGCGAAGGCGATCCCGTAGAGGGTCTTACTTTTGCTGTAAATGTCGGATTCGGGCGAATTGACGTACTTGGCTACCGTCTTGTCGCTCGTGAGGATACGTCCGCCGAACCCGATCACACGGCCCGAAGCGCTGTGGATCGGGAAGATCACCCGGCCATGGAAGCGGTCGAGAAGCCGGTCCTCCTTTTCGATCGAGAGTCCCGTCTTCACCAGGAATTCCTTGCGGTAACCCTGCTGGAGGGCATGGGAGGAAAAGGCGTCGCGTTTCGAGGGGGAGAAGCCGAGCTGGAAACGGGCGATGATGTCGTCGCGGATGCCGCGTTCGCGCAGGTAGGTAAGCCCGATGGCCTTTCCCTCTTCCGTGCCGGTGAGGACCTGCGAAAAATATTGCTGCGCGAACTGGCTCAGGTTGAACAGGCTCTCTTTTTCGTTCAGAGCCTGGATCTGCTCGGGCGTCTGCTGTTCCTCCTCTACCTCGATGTTGTACTTCTTCGCCAGGTAACGCAGTGCTTCGGGGTAAGAGAAGTGCTCGTGCTCCATGATGAAGTTGACCGCATTGCCCGCTTTCCCGCATCCGAAGCATTTGTAAATGCCCTTGGCAGGGGAAACGGTGAAGGAGGGGGTTTTTTCGTTGTGGAAGGGACACAGGCCGATCTGGTTCACGCCCCGCCGGCGCAGCGTGACGAATTCTCCCACCACTTCTTCGATGCGGGCGGCCTGGATAATCGTCTCGATGGTTTCGTGCGGGATCATGGATGGAGCATACCGGATATGCGAAAGTACGAATTCCGGCGGGAAAATTAACCGGAGATGTGCGGCAACAAATGAAAATGGGTTAAATTTGACCAGGTGAATCAGATCCTGAGCGATCAGGCCCGCAAAACTGTGCAGACCTGATCAGCCGAAGGATTGGTTACCGGAAAAACAGCTACCCATGAAAAAGATCCTGCGGTTCCTGGTCCCGCCCGACCAGTGGCGATCGGCGGCGGCCGTATTGCTGGGTGCTTTTTTCGGGCTCGGCTTTTTCGTGCTGTACATTTCAAAAGCACCCTCTTACCTGTCCGACAACCCCGAAACCTGCATCAACTGCCATGTTATGAACACCCAGTTCAACGACTGGGCGCACAGTTCACACCGCCGGGTGGCCACCTGCAATGACTGCCACGTGCCGCACGACAATATTGTTCATAAATACCTTTTCAAGGCCCAGGACGGGTTGCGACATGCCACCATTTTCACCCTGCGCAACGAACCCCAGGTGATCCTGATCCGGGAAGCGGGAAGAAAGGCCGTACAATCAAACTGTATCCGGTGCCACGAACATACGGTGGGGGCCGGCTATCTCGGGAGTGTCCTGCCGGGATACCACAACCACCTGAAAGAACGTACCTGCAGCGAATGCCACCGCGAAACCCCGCACAGTCGCGTCAACGGGTTGTCGACCGCGCCCAATGCCCTCGTGAAGAGCAAGATCGAAAGCCGGACGGAGCGGGAAGAAGAAGATGAAAAATGAATATTGAATATCGAACACTGAATTTCGAATGATCCATCCATTTCGTTGTTTCACCATCCGATAACATTCAACTAGCAATCATATGTCAGTCAACAACAAACGTGCACCCTGGATCAACTGGGCGCTCTTTTTCGGAACACTCGTCATCGTCTTCTTTCTCGGTCTCCTGGCGAGTTCGATCATCGAGCGGAAAGCCGAATCGGAGTATGTGTATAAACCGAAGGTAAACCTCAGTGAATACGAACCCCGCAACGAACTATGGGGAGAGAATTTCCCGCGGGAATACCAGAGTTACCTGAAGACCGCCGATACCGGATTCCGGAGTAAATTCAACGGGAATGCGATGGAAGATGCGCTGGCCCGCGATCCGCGCATGGTGGTTCTCTGGGCAGGGTACGCTTTCTCGAAAGACTATTCGACCCCGCGCGGGCACTACTATGCCATCACCGATGTGCGGAGCACCCTGCGGACGGGAACCCCGAAGGGTCCCGACGACGGTCCCCAGCCGGCCACCTGCTGGACCTGCAAGAGTCCCGACGTACCCCGGCTGATGGAGAAGATGGGGGCGAAAGAATTCTACAAAGGCAAATGGGCGGCGAAAGGTCCGGAAGTGGTCAACTACATCGGCTGTGCCGACTGCCACGACCCGAAGACCATGGACCTTCGGATCACCCGGCCCGCACTGATCGAAGCCTTCCAGGCGATGGGAAAGGACATTTCGAAGGCCTCTCACCAGGAGATGCGCTCGCTGGTGTGCGCCCAGTGTCACGTGGAGTACTATTTCGACAAGAAGCGGCCCGATGCGCCGGAGATCGCCTACCTGACCTTCCCGTGGAAAAACGGAATGAACGCCGACAGCGCTTTGGCGTATTACAATGGCCTGGGCTTTACCGACTTCACGCACCAGCTCAGCCGGACTCCCATCCTGAAGGCACAGCACCCCGATTATGAGCTTTATCTGACCGGGATCCATGCCGACCGGGGGGTAGCCTGCGCTGATTGCCACATGCCCTATGTGAAGGAAGGCGGGCAGAAATTTACCAGCCACAAGATCACCAGTCCGCTCGACAATATTTCGGGTACCTGCCAGGTGTGCCATCGCGAAAGCGAGGAGGCCCTGCGGGAAAACGTGTACGAACGGCAGGAAAAGGTGAAGGAGATCCGCGACCGGGCCGAGACCGAGCTGGTAAGGGCCCATGTCGAAGCCAAAGCCGCCTGGGATGCCGGGGCAACGGAACCGGAGATGGCGCCGGTGCTGCAGCACATCCGCAACGGCCAGTGGTACTGGGATTACTCGGCTGCCAGCCATGGCGCCGCATTCCATTCGCCCATCGAAGTTTCGCGGATCATCGGCAATTCCATCAGCGAAGCCAAGGAAGCCCGGATCCTGCTGGCCCGGATCCTCATGAAACTGGGAAAGAACCCCGACGTGCCCTATCCCGACATCGCGACCAAGGACAAAGCGCAGCAATACATCGGCCTGGAGATGGCTAAACTGAAAGCCGAAAAAGCTGAATGGATCAAGACGGTACTGCCCGGCTGGGATCAGCAGGCCAAGGCCCGCCAGGATGCATGGCCCGTGCAGAAAGAAGACAAGGATTAACTTATCCGGCATGACCGAAATCAAAATTACCACCCTTTCCTCCGCTCCCCGCGTTCCCTTCAAATTCGACGGGAGGATCCTACATACCTCTGACCGGTACGAGCTGGTGCATCTTACCCTGCATCCCGGCGAAGCCATGGATATGCATGCCCAGCCGTTCGATGTCGTTTTTTACGTGGACGGGGGGACCGGCACCCTGCAGGCAGGCGAAGAACGTTTTCAGATCGAAGCCGGCACGGCCGTTCACGTGGCGAAAGGAGTGATGCGGGCGTGGTCGAACCCGGGTGCGGAGCCGCTCCGCGTTCTGGTAAACAAGATATTGGAATAACCAAACCCGGAAGAATCGATGGAGATCCTCACCCCCACCCATTGGACGGAATACGAACTGATCGACAGCGGCGGCCAGGAAAAACTGGAACGGTTCGGAAAGTATGTGCTGGTGAGGCCGGAACCGCAGGCGGTATGGATGAAATCGATGCCTGAAACGGAATGGCAAAAACAGGCGCATGCCCGGTACGACCGCACCCGGGGAGGAAAAGCGGCCGGCGTTGAAGGGGAACGCGGCGCCTGGATAAAAAAGCCCTCCATGCCCGACCAGTGGACCATCGGTTACCGGTACGGGTCGATGGATATCCGGTTCCGGCTGGGGCTGACCGCTTTCGGCCACATCGGGGTGTTCCCGGAACAGGCGGTCAATTGGGAATACATTTACGATGTATTAAGTCAGGCCTCACCCCCCAGCCCCCTCTCCCCGGGGAGAGGGGGAGTGGCGCGGGTGCTGAACCTCTTCGCTTACACCGGCGGCTCTTCGCTGGCGGCGCGGGCGGCCGGGGCCGACGTGGTGCATGTCGATTCGGTGAAACCGGTGATCACCTGGGCGCGCGAGATGATGGAGGCAAGCGGTCTCGACAACATCCGCTGGGTGGTCGAAGATGCCATGAATTTCGTGCGCCGCGAGGTGAAACGGGGCAACCGCTACGACGGCATCATCCTCGATCCGCCGGCGTATGGCCGCGGTCCGGATGGCGAGAAATGGCTGCTCGGCGACTCGATCGACGAACTGATCGCCCTCTGCCACCGGCTTCTCGAACCCGGTCACGGGTTCATGGTGCTCAGCCTTTACTCGATGGGCTATTCGGCCCTGATCGCCGAAAACCTCGTCAAAAGCAGGTTCGGAGAGATCGGTGATATGCAGTCGGGAGAAATGTATGTGACCGACCGTGCCGGGAGAAAACTGCCGCTGGGAACATTCCTGCGGTTTGTCCGGTGATGCACTGGTTTATAAATAGCCTGCGACCCTCCTTTGGTTTCTTTAAATCTTCAAGGAAATGTCGTATATTTGTATCTCTTTCCCTGCAGGCCGATCCAGGCCTGTTTTGCGTTAAAAAAACACCCCTCTTTCTCTAACCTTCCTCTAACCTTTCTCTAACCTTCGTCTAACCTGAATCCAGTTCAGGTTCGGTTGACCTTCATTATTCGGCGTCGAGACAAAAGAACAGGTCCGCCGCGATCGCATCGGCGAACAGTTTTCCTTCATCGGTCAGGTACCAGGTTCCCGCAGCGCTTTTCATAAAACCCCGGTTTTCCCAGGTTTTCGCCCGGGCCTTAAAATCTTGAAGGGCGGATTTTACGAGGGCTTTATTCGGGTATAGGGGATCCAGAATCCGGTTTTCATTGCAGCCCCACATCGTGCGAAGGGAGGTCATGATGTATTCGTTGCTTTGCATTTCGGGGGTCAGGATTTCTTCTTCCCATAAGGGCATCCCCTGCTCCATGCTTTCGATGTACCGGGTGAGGTTCGACACGTTCCAGCGCCGGGTGAGACCGTTATAGCAATGGGCGGAAGGGCCGAGTCCCAGGTACTTTTTCCCCTGCCAGTAGGCGGTGTTGTGCCTCGATTCCCGGCCGGGAAGGCAGAAGTTGGAAATTTCGTAGTGGAGGTAACCGTGACTGCGCATCATCTCCATCAGGATTCGGAAATGCGCTGCCTGGCGTTCGTCGTCCACCGGCGCAGCCCGGCCCTTCCCGGTCATCCACGCCAGGGGAGTGCCCTCCTCAACCGTCAGGGCGTAGGCGGAGATATGCGGAACCCCCAGGGAGAGGGCGATTTCGAGGTTCTTTTTCCAGGCGTCGTCCGATGACCCCGGTATGCCATAGATCAGGTCGATGCTGATGTTGGTAAATCCCGCTGTCTGAAGGCGCCGCACGGCAACAGAAGATTGTTCCGCAGAATGTTCCCTACCCAGGAATTTCAGCTCCGGTTCATGGAACGACTGTACCCCCAGGCTGACCCGGTTGAACGCCGTTTCCCGAAGCTCAGAAACGAATTCACCGGTAGCGTCTTCGGGGTTGATTTCGAGGGTGATTTCTGTACCCTCCCCCTGCCCCTCCCTGCGAGCAGGGAGGGGTTGGGGTGGGTAAGAAGGGACCTTTCTCTCCGGATAATTTCTTCGCGTCATTGCGTCATTGCGGTCAGTTTTACTGGCCAGGTCTTCCACGATAATTTCGTTCAGCACCGACGGCGAAAAGACCGACGGGGTACCTCCACCGAAGTAGATGGTTTCGACGGGATCCTCTCCGAGGAACCCGCGGGTCAGCGAAATTTCCTTTTTCAGGGCCGAAAGAAACGCGTCACGCTGTTTTTTCGAAGCCAGCGAGAAGAAGTTGCAGTAAGGGCATTTCCGGCGGCAGAAGGGGATATGAAGATAAATTCCGGCCAAAGCTATTTTTTGAGGATGATCCGGAAGGTGGTACCCTTGTTCACTACCGACGACTTCACGAAGATCTTTCCGGAGTGGTAGTTCTCGATGATCCGCTTGGTAAGCGTCAGTCCGAGCCCCCAGCCGCGTTTTTTGCTGGTATATCCCGGCCGGAAGACCGTTTTGAAGAGTGACTTGGGAATTCCCTTTCCGGTGTCGCTGATGTCGACGTGGATGTGGTCGGTGTCCTCGGTGATCTCGATGCGGACCGAACCGCTTCCATCCATCGCATCGACCGCGTTTTTGCAGATGTTTTCGACCACCCATTCAAAGAGGTGGAGATTGAGCGGGATCACGATCTCCTGCTCCGGTCCGGGTGAGATCTCAAACGTGACTTTTGCCGGCAGGCGAAGGCGGAGGTACGATATGGTTTCGTGCACCACAGCCACGATGTTGGTCTTTTCGAGGCGGGCGGCCGAACCGATCTTGGAAAAGCGCTCGGTGATCGTCTCCAGCCGCTGCACATCCTTTTCGATCTCGCGGATGGTCTCCTCGTCGAGCCCTTTCAGCTTCAGCAGTTCCATCCAGGCCACCATCGATGAAAGCGGCGTGCCGAGCTGGTGGGCAGTCTCCTTCGCCATCCCAACCCAAACCTGGTTCTGTTCCGATTTGCGGGCATAGCTGAACAGCAGGTAGGCAATGAGCAGGAATACCGTGATGACCCCGAACTGCACGAACGGGTAGTAGCGGAGTTGCAGCAGCAGCCACGAATCCTGGTAGTAGATGTAATGAACGCCGGTGTCGGCGAGGTCGATCTTGATGGGCGTATTCTGCGATGCCATCCGTTGCAGCGTCTGGCTGACCCATACAGAATCCTTCATCTTTTCCTTCGGGATATTGCCGTAATCGAATGGCACATGTCCTGTGCTGTCGGTGATAATCACGGGCACCGAGGCCGAATTGAGCACCACTTCGGAGAAGAACGAACGGATCAGGTCGGTCATCACCGCTTTGAGGCTCGAAAAGACGTTGGAATCTTTGTAATAGAGGTAGATCTTCGAGTGGTAGATGTAGTTGACCACGATGGGCGGGTAGGCCGAATACTCCTTTTTCAGCTCTCCCGAAAGCGTTTTCACCGAATCGGGCAGGTTGGCGTTGCGCGAAGTCATGATGGTACCCTTCTCGTCGGTGACGATCACGGGAATCGTCGTGTTTTCGCCGATGATGCTGAGGAAGAAGTTGAGGTCTTCGTTGGAGGTGGCGGTGATGATGCGGCGTTGCGCTTCGGCTACGATGGAGACGCGTTTGCGCTCTTCCACCTTGAGTTGGTCGAACAGGTCGTTGGTAAAGTTTACCAGGTCGGCTTTCTGGTGAATGGCGTCGGCCCAGATCTGGACATTCTTCCGCTCATCTTTCCGGATATGTTCTACCAGCAGGTTGGTGTACCATAGCGACGCGGCGACGATCACCACGGCGAAGGCGACAAGGAACAGTTTCCAGCGTTTTTTCCTGAGGTAGATATTCACCGATACGCCATTTTTTCGCCCGGGGGCGGGTTATTCTCCGTGTTTCTCTGTGCCTCCTCTGTGTTTCTCTGTGAAATAGAATCATAGCAAGGAATGAGAAGATCCACAAAGGAAAAGATTCAACTCCCTGATGGATAACGGATATTCCCTGAAAATATTTCTCCCGGTCTCAAAGGTAGGAGATTTTTCGCTATAACAGCTCACCGGAGGGGATTGGGAAAGGCAATAGGCAATAGGAATTAGGGGGAGTGACGGAGGTGACCAGGTGAATATGGCTCCGTAGGAGCCGAACCCCGGTAGGACGACAGCGGCATGGGGCCCAATCTCCCCCTCTCCGGTGCGGAGAGGGGGGCCGGGGGGTGAGGTAAACCAGGTGACGGGAGTTACGGAGCTGACCAGGTGACGGTTCAATTAAAAATGAAAAATTACGAATTACTGGAGACTGAGGACTGTGTACTGCCGACTGAGGACTGAAGACTGTGTCCCCCCCCCTTTTTTCTCCCGCCGGTTTTTAAAATACCCCCAAAAAATCCGGGCAGGAAAAGTTGCCCGGAATTTTTTTGCTAAAGGGCTATTATCCAATTTTATAACTTTATTAATAGACTGAAATTGTCCGATTTTCGGACAAAAATCGTGCAATTATTTCCATTGACTTCTGATTTTCGGTGCCGTAACTTTACCCCATACGTTTGACAATATTTTTCCGGGCACAAAATCGTTTGCCGCAACGAAAAAATTCCTGCATAAAATCCCTCATCCCATGACCCAAACTTTCCCAAGGTTGACAATATGCCTTTGTATGTCGCTTCTACTATCGTTCAGTGTTCCGGCAATCCACCTTCTGGGACAGACCAGTGGTGCCGCCGGCGTTGACATACCCCTGCAAATGAACCATTCGCCCCTCTTCGGCTTGGATACTTACCTTAACAACCAACCCCTGCAAGACCAGCGAAATGTAGTGGTCTGCTCGGCCTTTAACGGATGGTTGTACGCAGCCTATTCGTATTTCAACCATACTAATTTTGAGGCAGCATTTACTGTACTTCGATCTAAAGACAGCGGGGTCAACTGGTCTATAATAATAAATGGGACATTGGGTCAGGCTCATACAACCTTTACGAAATTGGATATAAAGGCGTGTGGAATGGATACGGTAAATTTAAAAGTGTTTGTTGGATTTTGTGTTTTTGATTCTGTAAACCTGTGGCATACAGCATTAGTTGTTCGTTATAACGGGAATACCGGACATGTCGAAGATAATATCTTATATGATGAGGACTCTTGGGATATCAGGGATTTAGCTCTTGCAAGTGATGATCTCTATCCTGCAGGTGGTTCAGCCCCATATTCAATCGCCGTTATTTATTCCAAATGGAATGTGCATGATTCCATTATTGTTCGTACATCGGGTAACGGGGGAATGTCGTTTACCAAACGTTATAGAATTGCCGGCTCATCCCATTATTTCAACAAAGTTGCGCTTGCCTACGGCCGGAGTCCCTCCTTCCCGGCCGGCCGGTATTTTGCGGCCTGGGAGGAGAAAGACAATGCCAATTCCGTTTCCGGGCATATCTATACGGCCCATTCCGAACCGGATTTCAACAGTCCGTTTACCACGCCCGTGTTGCTCGACAGCCTCGATCCTGCTACGGCAAACAAAGCCGGTTGTCCGGTTATCGCCTGCCAGAACAACGATACAGATAATGACAGTGCAAACCTGACCGAACTGGTGCTCTTTCAAAAATACCAACCGGCATCTCAAAATTTTAACATCGCTGGCGTTTTCAACAAGAAGGCAGCAACCTCTGCCGTATTCAGCCCCTTTTCCATCAATACCACTGCCAACAATGTACTCCAGCCCGATGTTACCTTCAATCCCTTTGATTCCACCTTTATCGTTACCTGCTTTGATTCGACCGATCAGAAACTACCCTATTATCTTCACGAATATAATATGACCGACCCCGACGCCTGGGGGGGGCTCTCCGCCGGCTATAATGACACCGGCAACCTCGTTGCTCCCCATCCGCAGGTAGCCATGGATTTCCGGAAACGCACCGGCGTCAACGTCTGGTGCGGGAAACGGGAAAATGGAAACGGAGCTGCCATGTTCGATTCGCCTTACATCTGGTATGTCGGCACCCCGGAAAATCCTGGTGATCCAACAAACCAGACGCTGAAGATCTATCCAAACCCCGCTTCGGAATTTGCAACTCTTGAATTTGAATCGGCGAAATACGAAAATGCAGAGATCAAGCTGGTAAATTCAATGGGACAATCATTCCCGGTCAGGAATAATTATTCAATGACTGCAGGGGAAAACAAACTACGCGTCGACATATCCGGCTATGCACCGGGGATATACATGGTCGTAATTCGTTCGGAAAATTGCTTGTTATCGGGAAAAGTTGCCGTGGCCCGGTGATTTTCATTTCAACTTCAGAACTAACTCTGCAATCATAGGAATTATACAATATTATTCATCGTAAATATCAACGCCATGGATGGAAAACTGTACCTAATCATCAGACGGGTTACTGCTATTTTCATTATGCTAACTTGTGGAGTAACCGTGTTAAATGCTCAATTTCTCACAAAACAAACCTCTCCCCTGTCAACTTATTACGACAACAATGGAAACCTGGGAATTGGAACCACTAACCCGTTGGCACGTTTGGAGATATGTTCAGATTCTGGGTTCACAGCCCATTCACTGTTTAATGCCGAAATCTGGAATTTATCTGGAAAGCTTGCATCAATTCAAACTTTGATTAGTAATGGAAATCAAAAATATGGGATTTATCAAACAAATGCACTATCACAATCCATTATAAATTATTTCCAGTCCCCAGTAAAATCTGGCAATGCAACATTTGGCAAATGGTCTTCCAATACCGCGGCAATTTTCCTTGATCAAAATGTAAGCAGTCTTGACGTTAAGTTTGATCCCGGACAACCTCCGATTGATCCTGTAACACCTTTATCTGTTGATATTTCGGGCATTAGGGTGCGAACAAACCTGGTGACAGATAACTTTAAAATGCTTACCGGCGCGGGAGCAGGGAAAGTATTGATCAGCGATGCGAATGGAAATGCAAGTTGGATAAACCCTCCTAATGGAGTAATATCCCCCTGGTTAGTTGAAGATGAGAATATTGTAACCGATCCGGATTATAAAAATGTTGGGATCGGAACCGAACAGCCTAAGAAAAAGCTTGATATTCATCACACCGACACCCCGGGCGGGATATCGCTTACCCAAATGCTCCAGGACAATGCAAATGGCAGTGAACTGTCGTTCAATAAGAACTCCAACGAAGGAATTGCACCACAATGTTCCATGGGGCATGGCTATTTCGAAGGACGAAGTTCATTTTTCATCTGGAGTTGCCTGGATAAGAAGGGTGAGGGAAAAACGGAATTCTACATCGACCTGAACAATGGCATGACCGGAATAGGGACAGAATGGCCAGATGCAACGCTGGAAGTAGCCGGGGATATGAAAGTGAAGGACAAACTCGGGATAGGGTGCACTCCTCCTTCGGATGAAATCTATAAAGTATTTGTCGAAGGCGGAATTGAAGCCCGGAAAATCAGGGTGACTGCGAAGGACTACCCCGATTTTTGTTTTAATGAAGAATATCCCCTGATGCCGCTCCGGGATCTGAAAAAATTCATCTCGCTGAACAAGCATCTGCCCGGCGTACCCACCGCCAGGGAGGTTGAAGATAACAAGGGTATAGAAATCGGCGAGATGCAGACGATCCTGTTGAAAAAGGTGGAAGAGCAGACGCTGTATATCCTTGATTTGCAGAAGCAAATTGAGGAGTTAAAGGCTCAGGTGGGATCATTAACAGAAAAATGATTGAAAGGAGGTGCCGAATGATACGAATCCTGAAGAAGGGTATTTTGCTTGTTTTTCTCCTGCATTCATTCCTCCCTTCCCATGCGCAATATGTAACACTGGAGGGCAGGCAATTCAAGGATGAGCATGACAGCGATTTTTACCCGGTTGTATGCAATTACAACGTAAATTATTTTTATACCTCCGATACGGCTGCTTATGACACGGCTTCCCTGTTTCTGACCCCCGATAGCGACGGTTGGGAGATTCAGTGTGACGGAACCTCCGTTTGCGACTCCCAGTTCTATCACAACTTCCAGCAAATAAAGCACATGGGATTTAATACCATTCGTTTCTTCGGAGCGGGACCGGTATACGATTGCGGCATCATACTACCGGAGGATTCTTGTGGGTTTAAAGTTGAAGCTACACGACGAATTGCCCCCTGGGGAAATCCTGACCCCAAACACAAACACCTTTATCCACTATATTCGCCCTATAATTCAGATACGGTGGCCCGTCGTATGTTCCACCTGATTGACAGGACGCTCATTCAGGCAAACAGGGCCGGACTGAAAGTAATTTTACTGGCTGCCGGTATGAAAGGCAGGTTCTATCCGGAGCTCGATATTCAATATTATCCGGAATGGCTGTCGGCCCTGGCCGATCACATTGCTCATGAAAGTCCGCAGGCCGTCAGGGACGCCATAATGGCGTATGATCTATTGAATGAACCTTACTGTTCCGACCAAATCGGATGGCCCTGGCCGGGAGGAACGCAACATTCCAAACAAGCAGTATGCAACCGCGTTGCCAATTGGTACGACGCTTTAAAATCGGTGGATCCCGACCACCTGGTGACCATGGGGGCGGGTTCGCCATCGGAAGTGGCGGAATATGATCTCAACGTGATGAAACTCGACTTTGCCTCCCCACACTACTATGCCAGACGATTCGCATATGAGCCTGACAATGTGAAAGTGCCCGGCACCTGCTATTCTTCAGATTCCATCTCGAAAAAGCTCGACGCCATGATCAAGCGATACCATGGCACCGTGTACTGGCTGAGTAAAAATTCCGTGATGCCTTTCATTATCGGGGAGACTGGCTTTGCAGCATTGGATAGTGTGCAACCACTTCCTCCGAATGATACGATCCCGATGGGAGTGGATGGTGATACATTGGAACAAAAAAAGTATGCCGAGATAACCCTGAAGATCACAAAGGATTGCCTGGGAAGCGGATACAGTTGGTGGAAATACCAGGATTCCTATTGGGGGATCAATGATTTTGAAGACTATCTGGGACTTCTCAGGAGAGGCATTTGCTATACTCCCTGCAATGCGCTCGAGAAACCGGTAGTTGCTGCATTTCAACATTTCAACGCTGCTGCTTCTCCCGGAGTGAATATACCCCCTGTCAACTATTACAATCCTTTCAATCACCCGGAAAATAACGTAAATACCATTCATGGTAATGTCAAAGATGATAATGGACATCCGATTATGGATGCTGTCGTCACTGGGTCGACATACTTATGTTATAATTTTGATCAAGGAGATAATGTATATAGTACTCATAGCACTTTTACAAAAAACAATGGGAGTTTTTCAATCATTCCCTATGACTATCTATATCCTCCTGACCCAAACACGATTGAATCATTATGGATTTCTGCCCCAGGTTCAATCAGAGCATACAGGAATGATTCAAATTCGGTTTATCCCCCGGTAACAGATAGTGAAAATTTTGTGCTGACTCAAAAAAGATGGAACTATGATGAAACCCTTCAGGATACGATCATTCAATCCGATGAACCCGTATCCCTGCAAGGATGGAATTCTATTTCGTTTTCAAATGTAAGCCTTGAAACAACTTCAGATGTGTTCATCCGGGCACGCAGTAATATTGAGTTATCGGATGAATTTGATACATTTAAACAAGTAGGGGATGTTCTCCTTGAATGTGCCCCAACCTTCCCGATCTGCACCAATTTTGATCCGATTTATAAACAGTCTGTTCTTCTTTCACCGGAGCAAATCGCGATGGAGAAAGCATCTGAAGTGGAATTATCTTTCCAATTGGCGCACAGCCCTTTTGATTTCACTTTGTATCCCAACCCCGCAAATGATATTCTGACAGTCAACGTTCTGCAGCCGGAAGATCATACAGGTGATCTAAATGTAATTATTTTCAATTCTCTTGGCATGAAGGTGTTCACTATGGCCACGAAAGAGACTACCTTTGATATTGGCATAACGGGATTCAGGAAAGGCGTATATTTTATGAGTGTATCAACAAACAAGGATATTAAAACAAAATCATTTATTTCGAAATAGCCGGGTTATGAAAACGAATCATATAAAAAGATGTCTTCTTATCCTGATATCTACTTGTATACAGCTGATTACTTCCGCCCAAACCATCCAATGGTCGAACCGGATCGGAGGTAATAATACTGATACCGGGATGGCCGGTTGCTGTGACAGTGCCGGAAATTTTTACTTTGCCGGCATGTTTTGGAGCCCGGGCTGTGCCTTTCAGAAAATAACACTGGGAAGGAACGGCATCAACGATCTGTTTATCGTAAAATACAATACCGACGGCAAGGAGGTTTGGGTCAGGCAAATCGGGAATGACAACCCATACTGGAGTGAATCCATTAAGATTTTTTATAATACCGTTTCGCATCATTTGTTTATTGTTGGAAAGTTCTCCGGGACTATTCAAATGGGGACATCCTCGCTCACTTCCTCCGGGATGACAGATATTTTTTTCTCGAAGTACAGTCTCGACGGCCAATGCATCTGGGCAAAGAAGGTTGGTGGAGCCGGTGAAGACGGCAACTCGTGCCTTGCGTTTGACGACCAGGGAAATATTTACATGAGCGGCACTGGATCTCAATCCATGAATTTCGGAGGGTTTACCATACCCAAGGGCGGCTTCCTGGCAAAATTCGATCCGGAAGGGAATTGCATCTGGGCAAAAAACAAATTTGAATGGATCCCCTTTTTTAATTCTCAAATCCGACCGGTCGGTTTAAAGATTCTCGGACCGGATATCTTATTGGGCGGTTGTATGGGGGCTGACACAATAATTCATGTTGATACCCTCCTCATTTCGCACCCGGGTTATGGCAGTAGCCTGATCTGTT
>DAONFN010000006.1:0-20766 GCA_035403625.1 Bacteroidales bacterium | reverse complement strand
GTCGGCAGTCAGCAGTCGGCAGTCAGCAGTCGGCAATCGGCAGTCAGCAGTACTCAGTCGGCAATCGACCGTAATTTCTAATTTTTAATTTTTAATTATCCCGTCACCTCTTCACCTGGTCACCTGGTCACCTCTTCACTTCATAAACTGCCGGATCTCCTCCGCGTGTTCCTTTTCTTCTTCGATGATCTGCTGAACCAGCTTCTTTGAATCGCTGCGGGTATACTTCAGCAGTTCGGTGTAGAATGCCACACTGTCGTTTTCGAATTTAAAGGCGGCCTCGAGCCCCTGCCGGGGAGTGGTGAGGGTGGCGGCGAGCGCTTTGCCCGATTCGGGCTTGCCAAAGATATGCGACTCGGCCAGGTGATTGATGTAATCGGTGGCGTCGGGAGAACTGAAGTCGAAGGTGTCGGCATCAAACTTCTCGGCCAGCTTCTGGAAGATGGAGATGTGCAGGATCTCTTTCTCGGCCAGGTCGAGGAACAGGCCTTTGATGTCGTTCTGCCCGTGGATCATGGCCGCTGCGGCGGTGTAAAACTCGTTGCCGTTCTCTTCGATCCTGACGGCGATCTCTACGATTTCTTGTCCGGAATAATACATGGCGGAAGGGTTTAGTACCGCAAATGTAGTAAAAACAGGAATACCAGCTCAACCGGATCACGCATTAAAAAATTGCCTATCCCATCCTAAGGGCCTGAATAGTTGCTATCTTTGCGACTCGAATCCCTTTTTCCACCAACAAAAATCCTGCACATGAAAAAGACGTTACTCACTGTCGTTACCCTTCTTGCCTTTGCGACAGCCTTCTCCCAGGCTGTTCAGAGGAGCAACGTGATCCTCGAGATCGGCACCGGTACCGGTTGCCAGTACTGTCCCGGCGCTGCCATGGGGGCGGAAGATCTGCTCTCCAACGGCGCTCACGTAGCCGTGATCGAATACCACAGCTACAATTCGGGCGACCCCTTCAACACCCCGGAAGCGGCCCAGCGCACCAGCTATTACGGCATTACCGGCTACCCGACCGCCTATTTCGACGGAACGATGAATTCCGTGGGAGGCAGCAACACCACCAGCATGTATCCCACCTACCTGCCGATCTACAATACCCAGTATGGCGTGCTCTCCCCGCTGACCATCGACATCTCGGGATACAACACGGGCAATACCTACTACATCACGCTGACGATCACAAAAGTAGCCACCGTAAGCGGAACCGACCTGCGCGCCCATCTGGCACTCACCGAATCGGATATCGCTTACAGCTGGCAGGGACAGTCGGAGATCAATCATACCGAGCGGCTGATGGTGCCCGGCTCCGCCGGAACGACGATCAACTTCAACTCCGGCAATACGGTCACCCTCAACCTTTCTTTCACCAAGGATCCCACCTGGGTGACCGCCAATTGCGAACTGGTGGCTTTCGTGCAGGATAACGCGTCCAAGACCATCTACAACGGGGCCAAGAAGGCGCTGAACGCCCTCGCCCTCCCGTTGCCGACCAACTTCTCGGGTACGCCCACCGGCGGCTGCACGCCGATGACGGTGCAGTACACCGACCTTTCGACGGGCGCTACGAGCTGGATCTGGAATTTCCCCGGCGGCACGCCCTCCACTTCGACCCTGCAAAACCCGACGGTCGTGTACAACACCGCCGGCACCTACGACGTCAGCCTCAACGCTTTCAACATCCCCGGTAACCAGGCAGGCTCGATGTCAAAACCCGCCTATATCTCGGTCAACAGCGCCCCGGTGGCCCCCGGCATCCCTTCGGGGATCAGCGGCCTCTGCGTCAACCCGCCCGATCAGACCTATTTCATCAGCGCGGTTGCCAACACCACAGGCTACGAGTGGCAGATCATTCCCTCCACCGCCGCCACCCTCACCAACAACGGTACGACCTGCGTGGTGAACTTCGACAACGCCTTCGTCGGTATCGGCCAGCTTAAGGTGCGCTGCGCCAACGCATGCGGAAATAGTCCCTGGTCGCCGTACCTCAACATCACCGTCTCGACCGAGCCCGCACAGGCCGCCGCCCCGACGGGACCCACCTCGCTGTGCATGAACCCGGGAAGCGTGACATACAGCACCATGGGCGCCAACAACGCTTCGACCTACCAGTGGGATCTTCAGCCACCCGATGCCGGAGCCCTTTACCCCAATGGCACTTCGGTTTCCATCGCCTGGAGTTCCACGTTTACCGGCACTGCCACGCTGAAGGTGAAAGGGATCAACAACAGTTGCGAAGGCCCCTGGTCCTCGGATCTGGCCATCACGGTGAGCCCCGGTCCGACCGCCTATAGCCTGACCGGCGGAGGAGGCTACTGCGCCACCGGCGGCACGGGATCGCCCGTCGGCCTGAGCGGATCGCAAACGGCCACCAGCTATACACTCTACCTGAACAATGTGGCTACCACGACGGTCGTTCCGGGTACCGGCAGCGCCCTTTCGTTCGGCAGCCAGACCGTAGCCGGAACCTACACGGCCATGGCCGCCACCACCTCGGGAGGTTGCACCAACACCATGACGGGAACAGCCGTGGTGACCGTCGACCCCTCGGTGCCCGCCACCCCGGCCATGCCCGTCGGCCCCACCAACATCTGGTCGGGATCGACCCCCACCACTGATTATTCCACCACCGGCGGAACCTATGCCACCAGCTATTCGTGGGAAGTCTCCCCGGCTGCTGCGGGCACCATCACCGGCAACACCACCACCGGCACCGCCACCTGGAACCCGACCTATACCGGTCCCGCCACAGTGAAGGTGAAAAGCGTTAATTCCTGCGGTTCGAGCACCCTCTCGGCCGACTTCGCCATCACCGTCAGCGCCGGCAGTGTCGGCATGGGAGAGAAGAGTACCGGCAGCCTGATCGGTCTCTACCCGAACCCCGCCACCGGCATGGTCACCCTGGTACCGGTGAAGGATATCACCGCCGATATCCATCTCTACAACTCCATCGGCACCGAGGTGTTCACCCGCACCGCCGTGAACCTCACCGGCAACTACCCGGTCGACCTCTCCGCGCTGAAACCCGGCATCTACTTCTTCCGGATCAGCAACGCCGAATACCGCCAGGTGATGAAACTGGTGGTTCAGTAACCGTACCTTGCCACACGCATAAAAAGCGCCCGGGACCTCACTCCGGGCGTTTTTTTTTCTTCCCCAGCGGCCCTTACGTGACAAATTGACAACCGATCCACCCCCGGGCATGTTTTTTGACGAACCCATCTGACGGTAGTACAGCGTACTCCGTCGGCAGTCAGCAGTCGGCAGTCGGCAGTCAGCAGTACTCAGATACCCGTAATCGTAATTTTTAATTTCTAATTAATCTGTCACCTCCGTCACCTGGTCACTTAATCTTAACGCATGACTTCAAAAGACCTCGAAAAATATTCCTCCGCCTTCACCCTGAGCGATATGGAGATCTTCATCTTCCCCGAGCTCCTGTATTCGCTGGTGCTGGCCAATATCATGTCGCCCCGCATCTGGAAATGGCGCGACGATCCCTGGTTTGCCGGCATCACCAAAATGGGCCCGCTGAAAAAGATCCACCGGGTGAAGCAGTATATCATGGATCATTACAACTTCAACCTCGACCTGGAGACCTGGGGGCTGACCGACAAGCAGACCGAGATCAGCCGTTTCAGCGACCACATCGACCCGGAAACCCTTTCGCGGTCGAATGCGCTGTTCGGCTACGAAGGCGATAAATACTATTTCGACATCGACATCCGCCGCCACTTCGGCCTCGACAAATTCGACAGCGACATCATTCCATACTGGAAAACCGAGACGGTGGAGGCGATGGATGCCTTCCGCTACAAGCCCGGCTACGACGCCGGGGCAGGGGAGTGCGTGTCGCTGGCCTGTCTCTATGCCGCCGCCCTCTTCATCGTGGCCCGCGTACCCCTCGATAAGATCTTCCTGATAGGAACACCCCTTCATTCGCAGAACTTCGTAATGATCGACGAAGGAGTGCTCACCAACAACCGGCGAATCGTCACTAAATCGATGTGGTTCAACGGCACCGAGCTGTCGGCCCTGGCCCGCCGCGCGCTGGAGCATGAGCAGGTCACCTATGTGGCCCATCCGACCGGCTGGATCCATGCGATGTATCCCGAAGCCACCATCGATCCGGGCGCGTATCATGATTTCCGCGAGAAACTAACCCACTTCCTCGAAACCGGGGTCGATTTCGAGATCTTCATGAATTTCCTGCGCGATTACTCCCGTTACCAGAAGTATTTCCAGCTCTGTTTCCCCTGCCAGGGAACGCACCGTTACATCCGGCTCGAAAAGGCCTTTGGTTATGAGCATGGAAGCAAGAACCGGCTGGGCGACAAGACCGGCCGTAAACTCTTCTGTGAAATGGACGAAGAGGACCTCTACCTGCAGCCGCTCGACCACCGCTTCCGTGTCTTTCATGAAGATCCCCTGTTTGACATGAAGCCTTATCCTGTCTTCATCGAAGCCCTGAAACAAGCGTATCCCGGCCTCGAAAACCACGAGGGTTTTTACGCCGACCTGAAGAAATTCCTCCACACCATTCCGCGGCTGCCATCGGGGAAAAAGGAATTCATCGCAACCGAAGGCATCCGGATCACCCCCGAAATGACCCGCGAAGAGATCCTGGATTACCTTCACACTTTACGGAAAGCACCCCCCCCTCTCCCTGGGGAGAGGGGGCCGGGGGGTGAGGCATTCCCCGGCAGGAGGGAACCGGGGGGTGAGGCATTTCCCGGTGAGAAGCAGTCGGGGGGTGAGGCATTTCCGGGTGAGAAGCGGCCGGGGAGTGAGGCCGCCGACCTCGCCTTCTATGCCGGCCGCCATATGGATGCGTGCGACTGGCAGCCATTCCTGAAGGCGGCCTTTGAACGCAATCCCGTGTCGGTGGACTTTTTCCGCGACCATTCCCTCGCAGAGGCAGCCCGCGAGCTGCAGTCCTGGCCCGGCGAGTCCATCTACGATGAGAACCGGCTGGCCCTGCCCGACGAAGTCGTGAATTTCAGGCGCGGAGACGGGATCGAAAAAGCGATCACCCTGATCAACATCGCCCGCGCGCGACGAATGGCTTACCGCGTCACCACCGCGAAAGAGGTCGTTGCCGTGAGTGCCGGCAGCGAACGCTTCGACTTCCCCACCGCCAAAACCCTGCTCCTCCCTTCACTCTAGAACCCAATAGCAGTTCAACAGTTCAATTGTTCAATTGTTCAATTGTTCTATTGTTCTATTGTTCTCCTGTTCTATTGTTCTCCTGTTCTCCTGTTCTATTGTTCTATTGTTCTCCTGTTCTATTGTTCTCCTGTTCAATCCCCTCTTCCCTTCACCTCCCGAAGGTGGGTATTTTTTGTTAATTTTGCCCCTTCCAAAAAGAAAATCCGATGGCCACCAACGAAGACCTCTTCAAGAAGATCATCTCGCACGCCAAAGAATACGGCTTTGTGTTCCCCTCCAGCGAAATTTACGACGGACTGAGCGCGGTGTACGATTACGGTCCCTTCGGCGTCGAGTTGAAGAACAATATCAAGGAAGACTGGTGGCGCTGGATGACGCAGCTTCATGAGAACATCGTAGGGCTCGATTGTGCCATCTTCATGCATCCGACGGTATGGAAAGCCTCCGGCCACGTCGATGCTTTCAGCGACCCGATGATCGATAACCGTGATTCGAAGAAGCGGTACCGGGCCGATGTGCTCGTGGAAGATCACCTGCAGAAACTGGAAGATAAAATTAAAAAGGAGGTTGATAAGGCTGAAAAACGTTTCGGACATCTTTTCGACTTTAACCAATTTGTAACGACCAATCAACGAGTATTGGAAGTCCAGGAGAAGATCGACGCCATCAAGACCCGCTTCTATGCCTCACTGACCAACAACGACCTTGCCGACATCAAGGCCCTTATTGAAGAGGCCGGCATCGTTTGCCCGGTCAGCGGCACGAAAAACTGGACCGAGGTGCGTTTCTTCAACCTGATGTTCTCCACCCAGATGGGTTCGGTGAATGAAGACGCCTCGGTGGTTTACCTTCGTCCCGAAACCGCACAGGGCATCTTCGTCAATTTCCTCAATGTCCAGAAATCGGCCCGCATGAAGATCCCCTTCGGCATCTGCCAGATCGGGAAGGCCTTTCGCAACGAGATCGTGGCGCGGCAGTTCCTGTTCCGCATGCGCGAATTCGAGCAGATGGAGATGCAGTTCTTCGTGAAGCCGGGAGAAGAGCTTGAATGGTATCGCTTCTGGAAAGAGGAACGCATGAAATGGCACCTCGCGCTTGGCTTGCCCGCTTCGAAATACCGCTATCACGACCACGAGAAGCTGGCCCATTACGCCAACGCCGCGGCCGACATCGAGTTTGAATTCCCCATCGGGTTCAAGGAACTGGAAGGGATCCACAGCCGCACCGATTTCGACCTGGGCGCCCACCAGCAGTATTCCGGGCGGAAGTTGCAGTACTTCGACACCGAATCAAACGAAAGCTACGTTCCCTACGTCGTCGAGACTTCCATCGGCCTCGACCGCACCTTCCTGGCGGTGCTAAGCCACGCCTACCGCGAGGAGAAGCTCGAGGATGGGTCCGAACGCGTCGTGCTCGGCATTCCTGCCAAACTGGCCCCCGTCAAACTGGCCGTGCTGCCTCTCATCAAGAAAGACGGCCTCCCCGAAAAGGCGCGCACCATCATGGATACGCTGAAGCAGGATTACCGGTGCTATTACGAAGAGAAGGATACCATCGGACGGCGTTACCGCCGGATGGACGCCATCGGAACCCCCTTCTGCATCACCATCGACCACCAGACCCTCACCGACGATACCGTCACCATCCGCGACCGCGACACCATGCTCCAGGAACGGATTCCGCTGACGCGGATCACGGAGGTCGTGAAGGGGAAGCTGTAAGAGGTGGGGAGTGGTGAGTAGTCCAGTGGTCTAGTGGTCAAGTGATTGAGTGGTTGAGTGGTCAAGGGGTCGAGTGATCGGGTGGATGGGCGGACAGGCGGACAAGTGGGCCGCCGGCTACGGAATTTCCTGGGCTGGTTGTTCTTCGTGCCGGGTGTCTTCGCACTGGGGATCATCCTGTTGGCTTTCACTTCGATTCCTTTCTGGACCTGGTACCATATGTCGGTAAAGGAAGCCGGGATCCGTCGTCCGCCCGATTACATCGTGGTGCTGGGTGGCGGTGGAATGCCGAGCGAAACCGGCTTGATGCGCACCTGGTACGGGGCAAAGGCAGCCCTTCAGTTTCCGCGTGCCACCGTGATCGTAGCCCTTCCGGGCGATCCCGATGATTCCCTGAGTTCGGTGAGCCTGATGAAAAAAGAGCTGATCTTACGGGGAATCGCCCCCGAACGCATCGTTCCCGAAGATTCCGGTACCAATACCCGTTCGCAGGCCATCTACATCCGCTCCCTCGTCATCCGGCAACTGCATCCGTCCCTTCTCCTGGTTTCTTCGCCCGAACACCTGTACCGGGCCGTACGGACGTTCCGGAAGGCCGGGTTCCAACGGGTCGACGGACTACCCGCCTTCGAACAGGCCATCGAATCGGATATCACCTTCCGGGCGGGCAGACTGGGAGGCCGGTCCTACATTCCCGACATCGGGCAAAACCTCACCCTGCGTTACCGCTTCTGGACACAACTGGATTACGAAATGCTGCTGCTGAGAGAATATGCAGCGCTGGCTTACTATAAAGTGAAAGGCTGGATCTGAGGATAACTCAAAGATCAAAGATCAAAGATCAAAGATCAAAAATCAAAAATAAAAGAATCGCAATCACTCGACCACTCAATCACTCAATCACTGGACCACTCGACCGCTCGACCACTGGACCACTCAACCGCTCGACCGCTCGTTCACTCACTCACTTCTTATTAAAATAATTCATCGTCCTCTCCGCCCCGGTCAGCGCAAAGCTTTTGATCAGTTCGACGGTGGTTTCGATGCGGGGGATCAGGGTCTTCGTCTCTTCCTCGCTCCAGCGGCCCAGTACGTAATCGATCTGGTATCCTTTGGCGAAGTCGTTGCCGATGCCGATGCGCAGGCGTGAGAAGTCGGTGGTGCCGAGGATCTCGATGATGCTGATGAGGCCGTTATGCCCCCCGTCGCTGCCCTTCGTTTTGAGGCGGAGCGCGCCAAGCGGCAGGGCGAGGTCGTCGACGATCACCAGGAGGTTTTCGACCGGGATCTCTTCCTTCTGCAGCCAGTACCGGATGGCCTTGCCGCTCAGGTTCATGTAAGTCGTGGGTTTGATGGTGACCAGTGTGCGCCCCTTCAGCGATAGCCGCGCCATCGATGCATACCGGTCACTGCTGAAGGTCCCCTTCAGGTTTGCGGCCAGTGCATCGGCGGCAATAAAACCGATGTTATGCCGGGTGTCGGCATACTCATCACCGATATTGCCGAGGCCGGCGATAAGGAATTTCATTGGGACGGGGAATATGTGAAGCAGCAGGACCTACCCCCGGCCTCCGGCCACCCTCTCCCTGATGGCAGGGAGAGGGCAGGGGGGGTGGGTTATTTCTTTGCGGGTGCGGCAGCGGCAGCACCTTCGGCAGCGGGAGCGCCTTCAGCGCCGGGAGCGGCCTCTTCCACCACGGTGCGGGCGGTACGGACGGTCGCGATCACGCTGCTCGGCGGATCGATAAAGGTGATGTTCTCAAGGTTCATGTCGGAGACCTTAACGGAAGAACCGATATCGAGGGTATCGATCGACACGGTCACCTCGTCGGGGAGGTGTTGCACCAGGGCCTTCACAACGAGCTTGCGCATTTTCTTGATCAGCTTACCGCCGCGGAGAACACCGGGAGCCGTACCTGTGATCCGGATGGGAACACCGATGGTGACGGGCTTTTCGGGGACGATCTCCTTGAAATCGACATGCAGCATCCGGTCGGTAACCGGGTGGTATTGTACATCCTGCACCGTCGTTTGGTGCACCTTGCCGTCGATATTGAGTTCGAAGATGTAAACAATCGGGGAGTGCATCGCCTTGAGGAGTGTCTTTTCGTCGATCACAAAATGGATTTGCTCTTTACCTCCATACATGACACAGGGGACTTTCGCGTCCTTGCGATGCATTTTGGCATCTTTTTTCCCTACGTACGCTCTCAGCGTACCGCTCAATGATACCTTTTTCATGGTTTGATACTGGTTTTGTAAATAAATAATGATGGTTGACCGATCCCGAACCTGTGCGTGAAGACAGAGGTAAACAACGGGGAACCCGTATGCTGTCACTCGTTACCCGTCACTTTTTCGGGTTTGCAAAGGTATGAAAATTCCTCAGAACTGGAACAGGGAGGAGATTGATTCTTTTTTCTTCAGCCGGCGGATCACCTCTGCGAAGAGGTCGGCGGTGCTGAGGACTTTGATCTTGGGGCTCTGGAACGTGAGGGGGATGGTGTCGGTCACGATGAGTTCGTCGAGGAGGGAGTTTTCGATATTCTCCCGTGCGTCGCCCGACAGAACGGGGTGTGTGATCATGGCCCGCACCGAGCTGGCTCCGTTCTCCATGATGATCGCGGCGGCTTTGCAGATGGTTCCGCCGGTATCGACGATGTCGTCGAGCAGGATCACATCTTTTCCTTTGACATCGCCCACAAGGCGCATCTTGGCCACCTCGTTGGGTTTCGAGCGGTGCTTGTAGCAGATCACGAAATTGCTGTGGAAGAATTTGGCATACGAGCCAGCCCGGCGGGTGCCTCCCGTGTCGGGTGAGGCGAAGGTGATCTCGGGAAGATGCAGGGTTTTCAGGTAGGGGATAAATACGGAGGAGGCGTAGAGGTGGTCGACCGGGACGTCGAAGAACCCCTGGATCTGGTCGGCGTGAAGGTCGAGGGCGATGATGCGGTTGACCCCGGCGGCGGATAGCAGGTTGGCCACCAGTTTGGCGGCGATGGAGACGCGGGGCTTGTCTTTGCGGTCCTGCCGGGCGTAGCCGAAGTAGGGGATCACGGCCACGATGGTGCGGGCGGAGGCGCGGCGGGCGGCGTCGATGAGCATCAGCAGTTCGAAGAGGTTGTCGCTCGGGGCGTAGGTCGACTGCACCAGGAAGACATCCGATCCGCGGATATTCTCGTCGAACGAAGGCTGGAATTCCCCGTCGGCGAACTTCACCACCGACGTTTTACCCAGCTCGATGCCGTAGCTCCGGGCGATTTTCTCTCCCAGGTAAGCCGTGGCCAACCCGGTGAAGATGTTGATCTTTGCTGCCATATGCGATGCGTCTGGTTAAGGTGCTCGAACGAAAAAGGAACGGGGATTGCTCCCGGCAAAGATAAGCCATAAAAAACCTGCCGGCAAGTCAAACTATTGCGGTGCAACCCCGAAAAAATTTGTACTTTTGCCCCCCACACCTGTTCCCACACCCACACCCCAAAATCATGCCTTCCTCGCCCTGATGGCGGAATAGGTAGACGCGTTGGTCTCAAAAACCAATGAGAGCAATCTCGTGCCGGTTCGATTCCGGCTCAGGGTACCACGACAAATGCAAAGTGCAAGGTGCAATAATTTGCACTTTGCACTTTTCGTTTTAGACTTTACACTTTTCATATGCCATAAAAAATCCTCCAAAAACCATATTACCTTTTCCTTTTTTCCCGATTAAGCAGAAAAATCGATCATGGAAACAAAGGAAAAAACTCAGTTCAACGAACAAATCCGTGAACGGACCATTAAAATGGCGGTAGCAATTCATGAACTACTGGTCAATTTAAAAGTCTCCCCGGTCACCCGACCCATTGTCAACCAGGTTATCCGCAGTTCCTCCTCGGTTGCATCCAACTACAGGGCTGCCACCCGCAGCCGTTCAGATGCCGAATTCTATTCAAAAATATGCATCGTAGTTGAGGAAGTTGATGAAACCCAGTTCTGGCTGGATTATCTGCAAAGGTTGCACCTGCTGGATAATAGCAAGTCTTCTGGGATTTTCAATGAGGTCGAAGAGCTGGTAAAGCTTTTTACAGCCATTAAAAGTAAAATGAAGAGCAAGCTGAATTCCTGAATGCTTGGACGCACCGGTCAAACTGACCACCATCCGCCGATTTTAGCTGACTATCTTAGAATATTAGAAATCAATTAAATGAAGTGATCAGGTTATTTCGGCGAGGCCTGGTCAATACGAGCGTTTTTTCCAATTAACTCTTTTGCAAAAGGGTTATAAAATCAACCACTCTTCCTTTGCCTTATTTTTTTTGACCACAGCATGATCATGCCTGGTTCATGCCCGTGATTATCAATGAAAAGAAGGTTGGTCACATGCTGCACAATTGAGTGTATCACTTACTCCATAGAACCCGAACCCATTCCACCGGTAGACGGCTGAACGGGTTTCTTTATTTGATGGATCGGGATCAATGAATGAATCCATTCTGTGCGTCGCACAAAGGATACCCTCATTTCCAGGTAGTAAAACTGCATCCAGTAACGGCCATGCCAATGCAGAACCTCGCCAACGGGCAATAAGACCATTACGGGTGACACTGTAAACGTATGGCCGGAGACCTATTTCCCTGTCCATATTTGAATAATGATTCTCAAGCGAGAGAATATAATCATTTTCGCCATCCAAGCTTGCAACTTCAATCGAAACAGTGGGTATTGGTTTGGTACACCAGATTCTTTTGCCATTCAGGTATCCTTCAAGAGATAATTTTCCCGGTGGCAATGTAACATTCGGCGCTGCCTGAACAGAGATGCCCGAAACAATGGTTGTAGCTTTTAGAGCAACGGAACCCGTATTCATTGATATGCTATCAACCAGGTTCGGATAGAATGAATTTTGGGCTGTATGTGTTTTCAAGCACTGGTAGGAAAGAATGCCATCTTTAATGGTACAATCTACAATGATCCCTTCCTTTGTGCTCGGATACTTCTGGTCAAAAACATGGTTTCCCAGGGAGAAGAAGACGGGCTTCCCCTCAATGATTTCAGGATTCTGGATGACGTGTGGATGGTGCCCGATAATCATATCTGCTCCCTGGTGTATTAGCCAGACAGCGGCTTCCCGTTGATCAGTATTTGGCCATTCGAGTAATTCACTTCCCCAGTGGATACTCACGATTACCAGATTGGCCAGGTTTTTCGCAAGTCGGATTTTTTGACTTATGGGGATAGAGGGTATTTTTTGGCTATTATGATCCTGGCCAGGGATCATGTTTACAGCTATTATGGCGATTACTGTCTCGTCAAAACGAAAAAACTGGGGTGAGTTTTCAAAATCAACAGCATTAATGCCGGAGCCGGACAATAGGTGAATGGTCCGGTCTCTGCCGGCAGAACCAAAGTCCATATTGTGGTTGTTTTCAATCGAAAGTGCTGTGAATCCAGCTTCTTTAATGAACTGTATAAAGGATGATGGAACGGAGAAAGTCATTGAAGGTGCCGGGCCGGATTGGCCCTTGATGGTATCAGCAATAGCCCCTTCTAAATTACCAAACAACAGATCAGCAGAATGAAATCTGGAGTTCAAATGAATCCAGGGTGAAAGCTGTCGGTTGTCAATTTCTTGTTTAACATTCCTTGACAGCATTATATCCCCGGTAAAGACTAACCTTATTTCCCTGCCGCACCATCCATCGATTTGAATGACCAGTAACAACAGAAGTGAGGTAATAAATACTAATATCCGGAATTTGCCGGGTATGATAACGGTTCCTCCGTTATCATGGGTTTTATCCATGGAAGAAAGGATTGAGTTTTTAATCTGTTTCGCCAGTCTTTGTCATCAAAAAGCTGATTTGAGTTGAATTCATAATAGGAATAGACCGACCCTTTTACTATTTCATGTCTGCCATAATAAGGAATGACGTAATCCCATTCCAGTGGGTCCCCAACCGCAGCATTCAGGTAGGAAACCAACTTGTCGCCAGCGACATCCGCAATTTTAGGCATTGGGTCAGGTGTTGACAACGCATAATCGGGGTTAGAAAGACTTTTAAATATCAGGAAACAATGCTCGGCGATTGCTCCGATATAAAGAATTTGCACAAACTCTTCGGCAGAGAGCATTTGACCATTTCGTTCTTTTTCAGCGATCACCTTGAATTCCCTGGCTGTTTTCACCATTTCATTTAGCCGCTTGGTTATACCATCATACAATGACCCTTTTGCTTTTTCATAGGATTCATGGATTTCAGGAGCGATTGATAAGTCCTTTGGTAGATATTTGATGGTTGCTTCGAATAAATCAGCAATGGCCTCAAATGTAAATGGATCAGGTTCTACATATCCTCTGGGAGCCCGTAGAATAATTTCTTCAAATCCGGCTTCACCACATTCAGCGGCTGATCGTTCATTGACCAGACCTGTGGCATGACGAAGGGTCGCCCAGGAAGCCAATCCGGTCTGGAGTCTTTTTAATTGCCAAAGGCTTTTATCGAGATTATTATTGGCTGACCGGACGGTGTCGGCCCATTGAATAGCGAGCGCATTGATCCAACAGTCATATAGATTTGAGTTTTTCGAGTTGACTCTGGCCTGGGTTTTGAAATTATCCTGAAGATTACCAATAACTCTTTTTAGAGGCGGGTACTTTTCAAAATCATCGTGTAGGATTGATGTTGCAAGCCCATTTCCTAACGAAGCGGCAAGATCAAGCCCGGAGGGTAACAATCTCATTCCACCCGGTCCTTCAACCCGAAGTTCAACAGGTGTATTTTCATGGTAAACCGTTGAATATAGGACTTCATTGTCAAAACCCCAGGAGAGAGGGAACATTGTCAGATTCGTTCCGGGGTTTTTGTTGTATCTGGGCGGATCGTTTTTAACAACCTTCCACACCAAAGGGCTCCGGGAAGGCGAAATAAATCCCTGATAACATTCAATCCATTTTGCAGCATAAGATTGCACTTCCGGTGGAAGTTGGTTGAGTTCTTCCATAATCGTTGAATTAGTATCATAAACGGTAGTGAGATACTTAAATCCCATGAAGTATTGCTGCATTTCAATGTTTGACGTATAATGGCTCCGGGGTTTCAGTTCAGCATAATTGAACTCTTTATTAAGCGTTTCGGACTTCAGGACACCTTGTGCCTCTGTAATCCTGACTACCTCCGCATTCTGTTTGTTCCCGGAATGAAGATCGGACAGAGCTTGAAAAACTGGGACCCAGGGGGATGTTTTTGAGTTTTCTTTATAATATTGATCTGCCGCACCAACAAATTTCCAGAAGTTTGGAATGGCCTGATCCCGTTCACTTATAATAAAGATACCTTCATAGGCGGAAGCGTACAATTCCCAGAAAATATCAGTGGTTACCAGATAAGGTCGTGTGGGAACTGTTCGGTCATATCCACCACAGGCATAGTTTTCGGTCTCATAAAGCTGATATAGCTGGTCGTCACTTGTGGTTCGGAATAACCCAAAATTCTTTTGGAAAAGGTTCAACTCTTCGGAGCTCCTTACGAACATCCATGCATTCTGAACATCTGCCAGTGGCATGTTTACCGGCAGATAGGAAAAGGTGTATTGGTCACCAGATTTAGAAAGCCCCACTATCCCTCGTCCATCAGGAACCGATGATGGTGTCGTTATAAGATGAGCATCCTGTAGTTGCGGCTCTTCTTTTCCGGTTGTAAGTAAATACATTCCGATTCCGGGCTGATCCTTACGCCAGTGAATAAACCCCAAACCATTTGGTGTAGCCGTAATGCTTCCACCCTTCAGAATACTGGGTGCAAGAGGCTTTGATTCTCCCCAGTATGATGTATTATAATTTGACACATTAAAGTTGTGTTGGCCATCTTCCCAGACCAGTTCATGGCCGGCCGGATGAAAAGTCAAGGGTAATGCATATTCCGATGTCATTTCGCTCGGTGGAATGTCATTATCCGGAAAAGTAGTCTTTAATTCACGTGGGCCAATCACCTGGTAGAACCGGGTCCCATCTTCAGTGGTAGATACGGTCCGGAAAGATTTATTATCGAGGCTCATACCGAAGAAAATTCGGTATGAGTAGTATTCGCTCCTTGAATCTGAGTTATATGCCGTAACGAAGGGTCTTGGACAAACAACGAGTCTCTTAAGTTGATTGGAAGATGAAAAAATGCTTGTGGATACCCATTTGTTATTTTGCTTTTCAACTCTCAAAATGTGGTATTTGGTTTCCTTTATTGCAATAACGAACATCTCATCCCCCAGCGGGTGCCAGGCAATAGCTGTCGGAACATACCCTGCGGGGGTGGTCCAGCAATCGGTCAGTGAGTGATCCCCAATCTTCCAGAATTTAATGCCATACGTTTGGTCTGAAGTTTTTACGAGGGCAGCAACAACAGGACCGGCCGGAGAAACATCATAATCAATTACCTTCTCAATACCAGTCAGGACGATAGTCGCTGAAGCTGTGGGTGAAGGGGAGACGGTGATTTCCGGGAAGTCAAAAACCCCTTTGACAATATGAAGCGAATCGGGTTCACTTTTAAAAGGCGCAGGTGCTCCATTATTGGCTTTCAGCGCCGGATGGAAATAGCCGATGAATGCCAGTAGAACAAACAGGATAAGGGTGGATTTTTGTATCATAAGTGTTCGGGTGAACAATGTTTTCTCTGCTGACTTTTAGATAAGGAATGCAAATTACCAAATTATTTCATGATTGTAGGATGCTTCCTGGAAGAGTTGGTGTTACTTAATGGCGTGTTTGAATTGAGAAAATTTGACCAGGATATCGATTTTTTCGTTAACTTTAGGGTAGATCAATTAAAATCACGGAAAATGAAAGGAATGAGAAGACTTTTTCATTAAAGATAATATCAGCAAAATGGCTATAAATAGAACAAGAGGAATATTGAATCTAATTGGAAACACTGGCCTTGCTTTACCCATTAAAGGATCGCCAGTGGAAGCGGAATATAATACAATCATGGATATTGTGGAACACACACATCATTTGGATACCCGAATTATGGCGTTGTTGCAAAGGGATTACCTTTTATTAATCGTCAGCCGGCTCGGTGTTGGATATTTCTTTGGTGATGATAATCCAGTAAGATGCAATGTTTTTATTGATGTTGTGGGTACCCTATGTAATTCGAAGTCTTCCCATCCGCTTGATATTGATCAAACCTTGACTGGTTCCGGTAGATCATATTATGTTCAGGTTAGTAATAAAAGCAGCACTCATCTTCCTGGGAGTATTTCAACTCGTTGTGCCCTCTATGTCGAAATAACGGATAAAGAGCTACTCAGAAGACTTCGAAAACGGAAGCTCCAGCGAGTTTATTAATAATACCAGTATTTCAAAGTGCTACCTTAAAGTCTCCGTTTCATCAATGAAATCAACCACTTTTGCAAAATCGAGAATGAATTGACGGTTAGATATTTCGTCAGAGTAGTGTACAAGGTCAAGTGCAAAGTGTAAAGTGCAAAGTGTAAATAACTCGCACTTTACACTTTACACTTAGGACTTTCACTTCAGGATATCATGTGGATTTATATTCCGGCGATTGCGGGGAATGCAAAATTCAACGTTATAGCAAAATTCCGGGCGCTTCGTCTGAATCAAACCCGTTCCAGTTCCTCCATCAGCGCCTTACGCAACGGATACTTGTCCCGCAACTGCTGCATCAGTTCGTCGGCCTGCGAACTTGCGCCGATCTTTCTCATTCTCCGGATGGCTTGCGCGGCTTCCCGGTAATGATTTCTGTCGGCATGACGCTCTAACAATTCGATTATTCTCCGGCGGTAAATATCGGAAAGCTCCACGGGATAGAGGTCAGCCAGGTACTTTTCATATTCCTGTAAACCCAGAAGGGTGAAGTTCTTTCCGCATACTTCCAACAATGTCTTCCACCGTTCCTCCCGGATGCAGACCCACGCCAGAAATGGAGAGTCGCTCCATCTTCCCCGTTCAGAAAGCTGGGTTATCAGATCATCGATAAAGGATGACCATTCGTTTGCCACAATCTGCGATTTCAGAATGGTAAAATACCGGCTGTGATCGCGGTTGGGCTGGACCAAAAGATACCGTGCCCGCGCAATCGCTTCTTTCCGGTCCTTTTGTTTCAGGGCAATCTGCAACAGCCAGTCCACCCAGGTGTCTGCCAAACCCGGTTTATCTTTCTGATCCTGTTGAATTCCTTCCTGTGCGAGCTCTTTTGCCTTTTCCAGATCGCCATCTTCCATTGCCCTTTTAATGGCCTGTTCCCTGAAAGCCGGGTTTTTCATATGACTGGCTTCAAACTCTTCCGCTTCCCCTTTGCGCCCGCTTTTCCTAAGAATGGTCGAGATGATTTCCTGGACTCGCTCCTCCTGGTATTCGGAGAATGGAACGGATTCAATCACTGCCAGGAGGAGAGAGGATTCCTTTTCGTTGCGTACCAGTTCTCCGGCAAGAAAAATGATATCGAGGTCCCAGTCCCAGCCCTCAAACAACCTCTTTTTTCCTGCCGCGACGGCATAATCGAACAACCACTTCCGGTTTTCTTCAGGAAGATCTCTCACGGAAGCCTCGTAAAGGATCTCCATGGCATCTTCGATATTTCCTCCTATACCTCCGTCGCTGTCATCGGCAAACTGAAGTGCCTTGACCATTTCTTCAAGCACGGCACAAGCGATAAAAATGGCTGTTTGATGATTTTGTGATTCAAGGTGTTTCCTGGCAATTGTTAAATATTCGAACACCGCTTTTCCTACTGCTGCGGTCCTGTTCCATTCGATAAACCCACCCCGGCCTTTGGCTGATTGCAGGATCGCTTTGATCTCTTGGGCATAGCCCGCCTTCGATTCGCCTTCCAGGTGACGGGTGAACCGGGCCATAAAAAGCCTTCGGAATGAGGGATCCCGGAGACACTGTTCACGAATGAACGCTGCCTGGTGTTCAGGCGACAGATGGGCCAGGATATCGTCAACTTTTTCTCTTACCGTTTTTCGGCCTTTCAAACCTGTTTTTTCCGGGGATAAGGGAGCCGATGATTTCCCACGGCCCTGTTTTTGAATTCCAAGCGATTCCTGCTGCAGGAAAAACAGGAGCGCCACCACATGCTTGCAAACGGGTCCCATATCATAAGGACACGTACAGGAATGGTCTGTCACTTGTCTGTCCGTAATGGAGAGCGTTACCCGGTAGGGCTCGGTTCCCTGCACAATGGCTTC
Organism: Bacteroidales bacterium; assembly: GCA_035403625.1. Lineage (GTDB taxonomy): Bacteria > Bacteroidota > Bacteroidia > Bacteroidales > FEN-979 > CAIVAT01. The sequence goes on along the minus strand of DAONFN010000006.1, from coordinate 2,680 downwards.
AAAACAACCAGGTGATAATTCTTCCGGTTCGTTAACCAATCCCTTGCTGAAATATTTCAATCCCCTCGTCAGGATGGTTTCGTCGATGACCTGTTCGAACTGGTCCAATGGAATGTTCATAGTGTACTTAGTTGTTAATCCTTCGATTAGAATGCTATAAGCAAAGTTATACTTTATTGCATAGTTATCATATTCATTTCCTTTTTCATTCCGTATCGCTTTCTCAACGATTCACTGTTCAGTTCGATCCTTTGGGTATTATAAACAATACGGTCGAGGATGGCATCAGCGATGGTTTGTTCGCCGATGATATCGTACCAGTTTACCACCGGCAGTTGTGAGGTAATGATATATTTGGATAATCAATCTACGATAGGAGGAGGAAGAACTTGGTAATCCATCTTCCCCCCCCTCTCCAGCCACCCACCTGAATCCTTGCTGAACCCTACCTGAAACAACACAGCATGAAAGCAGCAACAAACCTGAAACAAAGCAGCCGGCAACTGCAGTGCTTCCCAGGCGATACCGAATCATGTGACCGCAACCTCATCGGGATTCCCGACGTATCCGCGCTGTGCAGGAGGATTGCACGCACCTTCTGCACGGCCCGCCGGGAGACCCTGAGTGCCCACAGTGTCCGGAACCATTTCGGTTTTCCATCGCCCGAAGTCCTGAGGGAATGGTTGAATGAGATCCGGGTGGACGAAAGATACCTGGCTAATTTCATCCGGCAGCAACGACTTTAACGACAGGAAATCAATCTGTTACCAGGGGTGTATACACCCTTTTCCACTGCCGGGGGCCGTTTTGGCTCTTTATTTTTGCATCCATGTTCGAACACAGTCAACCCGGACGCGACGGCGCCCCAGTTATTCACCTTTTAAAACTAAAAACCATGTCAAGTACAACGGAAAATTTCTTAACCAAGACCTACCGCGGGAAATTCGGGAAACAAATGGTGTTCCGGAACCGCGGGGATGTCAGCATCCTGGCGAAACCGCCCAGGAAAACCAAAAAAGTGCCCACCGCGGCCCAGCTTGAGATCCGCCGGAAATTCAAACTCGCGGCACGCTGGGCAAAGGAGGCCATGCAGGATCCGGATAAGTTCGCGCTCTATTCCGCGAAGGCCTCGGGCATGATGACACCCTACGTGGTGGCCATGTCCGATTACCTGAAACCGCCCGTCGTTCACCGGATCGATCCGGAGGACTACCAGGGTTCCGCCGGCGACAGGATCCTTGTCATCGCTTCCGATTATACCCGGATCACCGGGCTGACGCTGAAGATCTCAGATGCCGCCGGCAATGTGATCGAGGAAGGTCCGTGTGAAGAGGCGTCAAATCTCGACCACTGGGCGTACACCGCCACACAGGATGTCTCCAGCCTCAGCGGGTTGGTGATCTCCGCCACCGCAACCGATGTGCCCGGCCACACCGGGACACTGTCGAAGACCCTGTAGCATTCTCCTCCGCCGGCCGGACGCCGGGAGCAGGCGTGACACCCTCACCCTCTCCCGGCCGCCCTCCCGGCTTCACGCTCAAAATTCAATATTCAATGTTCGTTTTTCAATAATCAATTTTTCCTTTTCCCATGTTCCCCAAATCCACGCTCCAGGGTCAGGTGCGAAGTATAAAGTGCAAAGTGTAAATAATAATAATTCGCACTTTACACTTTGCATTTTACACTTTACACGTAAGATTTCACCTCAGGATTTACTCAGTTTTCCAGCTTTTCCCAATTTTTCTTCCATTTTTCTTTTATACTGAATCTTAACGGGTTTGCAAAGCAAAGCCGTTAAGAGTCAGTGATACTGAGCGATCAGGTATGCAAGGATTTGCAAACCTGATCAGCCGAAGTATAATTGTTTAGAAGAGCTTGACAAGTTGAACTATTTCGTGAAGGGTACGTGAGGTTTTTTTGCTAATGACATCAGCGTAAAAAAATACCGATGATCAGGGAAATTGCACAGAAGACGACTGACTATTATTGTACGATCTTTATCGTATTCCGGAAGAAAAGGATAGAGGAAACCAGGCATAAAACAAACTGGGAACCAAACATGGGGAGGCCGTCCCAGGCCTTTGACAGACCGGCTTTTTCGGCAAAGGGGCAGAATGCAATCAATACAAGTAAATATATGGTATTTGCAACGGTTGAAACAAAGCTCAACAGATAACCCAGTGGTTTTCTCCTCCATAGCAGCACGGCCCCGGTAAACATTACCGGAACCTGAATTGTTAAATCGACCGCAGCAACCAAACCATATCCTTCGTTCATTCCCGGAATAACGGGTTTTATTCCATACAGAACAAATCTAAGCCATTCGCTGACCCACATGGCCATGATGATTCCCCCGAAAAGGAAAAGAACAGATCCGATTACGATCCGAAGCGTTTTTGACAGGGTAAAATTCTTTTCTATCTGCAACATGTGATAATTCGCCGCAACGAGAATTATACAAATCAGGGAAGAAACACTTATTGCAACATATACGATAAAGAACGGGTTGACAGATGCACCGAAAAGGTAGAAGCAATTGTTATAAAAGCCATAAAACAACATCGCGAACCAGACATATTTTGCGACGACCGACCCGGCCTGGCTGTATAGTAAAGCCCAGGTAAATACAGGGATTGCAATGAAGAGGGTTACCAGGTCATTTCCCCGCCAGGAAGCAATA